>JAEWRC010000116.1 GCA_023460175.1 Actinomycetes bacterium | reverse complement strand
CGCCGGCGCTGCCCGCGGCCCAGCCGGTCGCCGCCATCAGTTAGCCCAACTCCGGGGCACGACGGCCCGCGGGCAGTTATCGTGACCATTACGGTAAGCCCGTTCGCAGCCCGCGGACCCGGAGAAGATGGGGGCGGTTGTGCCCACCGAACAGAAGGTCACCTACTGCCGGATCTGTGAGCCGATGTGCGGCCTGATCGCCACGGTCGAGAACGACCGCCTGGTGTCGCTGCGCCCGGACCACGACCATCCGCTGTCCCAGGGCCGCGCCTGCCCCAAAGGCATCGCGTTCACCGAGGTACAGAACGATCCCGACCGGGTGCTGACCCCGCTGCGCCGCCGGCCCGACGGCAGCTTCGAACCGGTGTCCTGGGAGGACGCGCTCGACGACATCGCCGCCCGCCTGACCCGCACCCTGGCCGAGCACGGCGGTGCCGCGGTCGGCCAGTACTTCGGCAACCCCGCGGCGTTCGGCTACGCGGCCAGCATCTGGTCCGGATTCTTCATGAAGCGCATCGGCGCCAACCATCTGTATTCGGCCGGCTCGCAGGACATCAACAGCCGCTACGTTGCCTCCGCCCTGCTCTACGGCGCCGCCACCCAGTTGCCGTTCCCGGACCTGCCCCGCACCGACTTCCTGTTCATGCTCGGCGCCAACCCGCTGATCTCGCACGGCAGCGCGCTGCGCGTGCCCCGCGTGCGCGACGACCTGGCGGGCATCGTCAAACGCGGCGGACGGGTGGTGGTCGTCGACCCCCGTCGCACCGAGACCGCGGCGGCCTACGAGCACGTCGCGGTCCGGCCCGACTCCGATGCCTGGCTGCTGCTGTCGATGCTGCAGGTCATCTTCGCCGAGGGCCTCGCGGATCGGCGCGCCATGGCCGCGCAGTCGACCGGGGCCGAGACCCTGCGCGCGTTGTGCGCCGACTTCGCGCCCGAGGACACCGCGGCCCGCACCGGTGTGCCCGCCGAGGTGCTCCGGGCGCTGGCCCGCGACTTCTGCACCGCCCGGACCGCGGTCGCCTATGGCCGCACCGGCGCCTGCCTGGGGCATCACGGCACGCTGGTGAGCTTCCTGATCGACGCGCTCAACGTGGTCAGCGGCAATCTGGACGCCCCCGGCGGCAGCCTGATGTCGCACACCGTGATCCCGCTCGAGGACATGGGCGAGAAGACCGGCGCGTTCGACTACGACACCAAACGCTCCCGGATCGGGAACTTCCCCGCCGTGCACAACACGTTCCCCGCCGCCGTCATGGCCGACGAGATCACCACGCCCGGCCCCGGGCAGCTGCGCGCGCTGTTCGTGCTCGCCGGCAACCCGGTGCTCTCGGTGCCCAACAGCACCGCGCTCGACGACGCGCTGGGCAAGCTGGATCTGCTGGTGTCGCTGGACTTCTACGTCAACGAGACCAATCGGCACGCGCACTACATCCTGCCGAGCACCACCATGCTCGAGCGCGACGACCTGCCGATGGCGTTCGCGGCCTGCTGCCCGTCGGTGTACATCCAGTCCACCGAGGCCGTGGTCAAGCCCTACGGGCAGGCCCGCCAAGAGTGGGAGGTGTTCCAGGAGTTGGCCACCCGGATGGGGGTGTCCATGCTGGCGGCCGGGGCGATGGAAAAGCTCAACCCGGTGCTGCACTGGCTCGAACGGCGCGGCCTGCGGTTCACCCCGCGGCGGATGATGGATCTGCTGCTGCGCACCGGTCCCTACGGCGACCGGTTCGGCCTGCGCCGCAACGGCCTGAATCTCCGCAAGCTGCAACAACATCCGCACGGGATCCTGCTCGCCGAACACACCCCGCACGGTGTGCTGCACAAGGTGGTGCGGCACAAGGGCGGCAAGGTGCGGCTGGATCCCGAGCAGATCGTCGCCGAGATCGGCCGGCTGGGCCATGCGCCCGCCACCACCGCCGAGTTCCCGCTGCTCGCCATCGGCATCCGCGAACTGAAGTCGCAGAACAGCTGGATGCACAACAGCCCCACCCTGATGAAGGGCAACCGCCGGCACCGGGCGCGGATCCACCCGCGCGACGCCGAGGCGGCGGGCCTGCGCGACGGCGGCCGGGTCCGGGTGGTCTCGGTCGACGGCGCCGTCGAGACCGAGGTGCTGATCACCGACGAGATCGGCCCTGGCACCGTCGCGATCCCGCAGGGCTGGGGCCACCGCGGCGGCGGGTGGCGGCTGGCCAACGCCATCCCGGGCGTCAATGTCAACGAACTGACGTCCAGCCGCACCGAGGACCTCGAGGTACTCGCGGGAATGTCGGTGCTCAACGGGGTGGCCGTCCGACTGGAGGCCGTGCCACTGGTCGGCGACCTCGCGGCCGCGACCAGTTCGGTCGAGGCGCCGTAGTCCCCGACCCCGCGCCCCGCGGCCGCCCAGGCCGTAGGGTCTACCCGTGACCCGACTCGACAAGTTCTTCGAGATCACCTCGCGCGGCTCGACGGTCGCCGGCGAACTCCGTGGCGGCGTCGTCACTTTCATCGCGATGGCCTACATCATCGTGCTGAACCCGATCATCCTGTCCGGCACCGCCGACGTCGCGGGCAACGAGCTGGGGTTCACCCAGGTCTCCGCGGTGACCTCGCTGGCCGCCGGCGTGATGACCATCGTGTTCGGCGTGGTGGCGCGGCTGCCGTTCGCGTTCGCGGCCGGACTCGGCATCAACTCGTTCTTGGCGTCCTCGATCGTCGGCGTGGTGACCTGGCCCGAGGCGATGGGCCTGGTGGTCATCAACGGCCTGATCATCGTGCTGCTCGCGGTCACGGGGCTGCGTCGGCTGATCTTCGAGGCCGTGCCCATGCCGCTCAAGCTCGGCATCACCGCCGGCATCGGGTTGTTCATCCTGTTCATCGGTCTCGTCGACGCGGGCTTCGTCGGCTCCACCGGGCGCCCCTCTCCCCCGGTCGGCCTGGGCCGCGACGGCGCCGGCTCCATCGACAGCGTGCCGACGGTGGTGTTCGTCCTGACGCTGCTGCTCACGGGGATCCTGGTGGCCCGAAAGGTGCGCGGCGCCATCCTGATCGGGCTGACCGCCGGCACCGTGGTGGCCGTCGTGATCGAGGCGATCTGGCACCTGGGATCGGCCACCGAGAACCCCGGCGGCTGGGGGCTGTCGGTGCCGACCCTGTCCGGGTCGCCGTTCTCCATGCCCGACCTGACGCTGATCGGCGAGTTCAGCTTCGACAGCGTCGGACGGATCGGCATCCTGGCCGCGGTGATGCTGGTGTTCACGCTGGTGTTCACCAACTTCTTCGACGCCATGGGCACCTTCACCGGGTTGTCCCGGCAGGCCGGGCTGGCCGACGAGCGCGGCAACTTCCCACGGCTGCGCGCGGCGCTGGTGGTCGAGGGCGCCGGCGCGGTCGTCGGCGGGGCGACGTCGTCGTCGTCGAACACGGTGTTCGTCGAGTCCGGGGCCGGTATCGGCGAGGGTGCGCGCACCGGGCTGGCCAGCGTGGTGACCGGCGGATTGTTCCTGGCGGCAATGTTTTTGACGCCGCTGGCCGCGATCGTGCCGTCCGAGGTCGCCACCGCCGCGCTGGTCATCGTCGGGGCCATGATGGCCGCGAACCTGCGCGAGATCGACTTCTCGGACTTCTCGGTGGCGCTGCCGGTGGTGCTGACCGTCGCGGTGATGCCGCTGAGCTACTCGATTGCCAACGGCATCGGCGTCGGGTTCATCGCCTGGGTGGTGGTGCGCTCGGCATCCGGCAAGGCCCGCGAGATCAGCCCGCTGCTGTGGATCGTGGCCGCCGGGTTCCTGCTGTACTTCGCGCGCGGTTGGATCGACGCGCTGGTCGGGGTCTGACCCTGCCGCCGAGAAGAAGCTACTGAACACAAAACCCCAGGACGGGGTGTCATCCAGCTTCTTCTCGGCGAGCTACACCGTGCTGGTCAGCCGCTGCGCGAGCAGCGCGGCGAACTTGGCCGGGTCCTCGGGGATGTCCCCCTCGGCCAGAAGCGCGGTGCCGTAGAGCAATTCGGCCGTGTCGGCCAGCCGCTGCCGGTGCGCCTCGTCGCCGTCGTCCTGCTGCGCCTTCTGCAGGCCGACGACCAGCGGATGCTTCGGGTTGAGCTCGAGGATCCGCTTGCCCACCGGCACCTCCTGCCCGGAGGCCCGGTACATGCGCGCCAGCGCCGGGGTCATCCCGAAGTTGTCGGTGATCAGGCAGGCCGGCGACTCGGTCAGCCGGGTCGAGAGCCGGACCTCCTTGACGTGGTCCTCCAGCGTCTCCTGCAGCCAGGTCAGCAGGTCGGCGAAGTCGCGTTCGGCCTCCTGGCGCTCGGCCTCGTGCTCGGCCTTCTCCTCCTCGGAGTCCAGGTCCACCTCACCCTTGGCCACCGACTGCAGCGGCTTGCCGTCGAACTCGTGCACGGTCCCGGTCCAGACCTCGTCGACCGCGTCGGTGAGCAGCAGCACCTCGTAGCCCTTGGCCTTGAACGCCTCGAGATGCGGTGAGGCCAGCAGCTGCTCGCGGGACTGCCCGGTGGCGTAGAAGATCTGCTCCTGGCCGTCCTTCATCCGCTCGACGTACCCGGCCAGCGTGGTGAGTTCGGTGTCGTCGTGGGTGGAGGCGAACGACGAGATCCCCAGCAGCGTCTCCTGATTGTCGAAGTCCGACATCAGGCCTTCCTTGAGGACCGAGCCGAACTGGGTCCACAGCGTGGCGTAGTCCTGCGGGCGCTCGGACTGCAGGCTCTTGATCACCGACAGGACCTTCTTGGTCAACCGGCGCCGGATGGCGGTGAGCTGCCGATCCTGCTGCAGAATCTCACGAGAGACGTTGAGCGACATGTCCTCCGCGTCGACAACACCCTTGACGAACCGCAGGTACGGCGGGATCAGCTGCTCGCAGTCGGCCATCACGAAGACGCGCTTGACGTAGAGCTGCACGCCCACCTTGGCGTCGCGGCTGAACAGATCGAACGGCGCGTGCGACGGGATGAACAGCAGCGCCTGGTAGGAGAAGGTGCCCTCGGCCTTCATCGAGATGACCTCGAGCGGGTCGTCCCAGGCGTGGGCGATGTGCTTGTAGAACTCCTGGTACTCCTCGTCGGAGACCTCGGCCTTGTCCCGGGCCCACAGCGCTTTCATGGAGTTCAGCGTCTGGGTCTCGATGGTGACCTGCTCTTCGCCGCCCTCCTCGGCGGCCGGGGTGCGCCGCTCGACCTGCATCCGGATGGGCCAGGCGATGAAGTCGGAATACTTCTTCACCAGCTCCCGCAGCTTCCACTCCGAGGCGTAGTCGTGCAGTTGATCCTCGGCGTCCTCGGCCTTGAGGTGCAGAGTCACCGACGTGCCCTGTGGTGCGTCCTCGACGGTCTCGACGGTGTAGGTGCCGTCCCCGCTGGAGGTCCACCGGGTGGCGGCGCTCTCCCCGGCCTTGCGGGTGAGCAGCTCGACCTTGTCGGCCACCATGAACGTCGAGTAGAAGCCGATGCCAAACTGGCCGATCAGCTCCTCGGAGGTGTCGGCGGAGTTGGCCTCCCGCAGCTTCTGCCGCAGCTCGCCGGTGCCGGACTTGGCGAGCGTGCCGATCAGGTCGACGACCTCCTCGCGCGTCATGCCGATGCCGTTGTCCCGGATGGTCAGGATGCGCGGCGGGCCCTGATCCACCTCGATCTCGATGTGCAGATCGGAGGTGTCGACGTCGAGGTCCTTGTTGCGCAGCGCCTCGATCCGCAGCTTGTCCAGCGCGTCGGACGCGTTCGAGATCAACTCGCGCAGGAACGAGTCCTTGTTGGAGTACACCGAGTGGATCATCAGATCCAGCAGTTGGCGGGCCTCGGCCTGGAATTCCCGCTGCTCTACCTGTGACGTCATCTCATCCCCGTTCGCCGACAAACCTGCAACTACCGACAACCGAAAGATAATAATCACCCCTGCCGACGCGCAGCGGTACGCGTGTAGTTCCCGGTGTCTATGTTGGTCTCGTGACCACCTGGAACCTCGATCAGCACGACGGCACGCTGACCCTGCTCACCGGCGTCACCGGCCGCGCCGCGCGGATGGGGCACCGGCTGACGATCGCGATGGACTCCTGGCGGATCAGCCTCACCGGCGACGGAGATACCCCGACGGCCGCCCACCTGATCGTCGATGTGGACTCGCTGCGCGTGCTCAGCGGCACCGGCGGGCTGACCCCGCTGACCGGCCCGGAGAAGACCCTGATCCGCGGCAACGCGCTGAAGACCCTGTCCACCAAGCGCTTTCCCACCATCGAGTTCGACGCGCAGACCATCACCGCGACCGACACCGGCTATCGGCTGGCCGGGCCGCTGACGTTGCACGGCGTCACCCGCGACATCGAGGTGCCGGTCGACGTCACCGACGGCCGGCTCAGCGCCCGCGCCACGGTGTCGCACAAGGACTTCGGGATCCGCCCCTACAGCATGGCGATGGGGTCGATGAAGGTGGCCGACGAGGTGACCGTCGAGTTCAGCGCGTCGCTGCCCGAACGCTAGCACTCCCGGCCCGCGCCCGAGATTGCGCCGGCGGCAGTGATCCGCGCGGGATCGCTGCCCTGGCCCCAACCTCGGCACCCAGGCTGCACATCACTGCGGCGCGGGACCCGCCAGATAGCGGGCGAACACCGGACGCAGCCACTCGACCAGGTCGGCGGTGTCCATCGCCACCAGCGGCGGCACCCCGACGATGTTGCGGGCCACCACGATTCCCAGCACCTGGGAGCCCACCAGGGCGGCCCGCTCGGCCGGGCGGTCGACGGCCGCCGCGGCCAGCGCGGGTGCGACCTGCTGGACGAAAACCTCCAGCAGCGTGTCGGCGGCGACCTTGTTGGTGGCCGCGGCGCGCAGCAGCGGGATGAACGCGCCGTCGCTGCCCCATACCTGCTCCAGCAGCGGCACCAGGGCGTCGGCGATGCGGTCGGGCGGGGTGCCGGACAGGTCCGGGAACGGGATCTCCAGGCGCGAGGCCTCGGCGAACAGGTTGGCCTTGCTGCCGAAGTAGTGCATCACCAGTGCGGGATCCACCTCGGCCGCGGTGGCCACCGAGCGGATGGTGGTGCGTTCGAAACCGTGCGCGCCGAACTGTGCGCGGGCGGTCGCCAGGATCGTCGCGCGGGTGGCATCGGCATCTCGGGGCTTGGCCATACGAAGAGTCTATTCAACAACTGTTGACATGTCCCGACCGACGCGCCTACCGTGGAATTCAACAAGCGTTGAATCGCGGAAGGAGTCCCCCATGATCAGCAACGATGCCGAGGTGATCGTCGTCGGCGCCGGGCCCACCGGCCTCACCGCCGCCGGTGATCTGGCGCGCCTGGGGCGCCGCGTCGTGGTCCTGGAGCGCTGGCCCAGCGCGAACCCGTCGAGCCGGGCCTTCGCCACCATGGCCCGCACCCTCGAGGTGCTCGACGCCCGAGGTTTGGCCGAGGACCTGCTCGCCGACTCGCACCGCGCGCCCGGGGTCACGCTGTTCGCCGGCGCGCGCCTGGACCTGACCCTGCTGACGTCCCAGTACCCGTTCGTGATGATCGCGCCGCAGACCAAGGTCGACGCCGCCCTGGCCCGCTACGCCGCCGAGCAGGGCGCGCAGGTCCGGCGCGGCTACGAGGTCACCGGCCTGAAGCAGGATGCGCACGGCGTGACGGTGCTCGCGCGGACGGACGACGGGCAAGAGGAGACCTGGCGGGCTCCCTACCTCGTCGGAGCCGACGGCGCGCACAGCACCGTGCGCACCTTGCTCGGCGCCGACTTCCCCGGCGAAACCGTCCTGCGCTCAATGGTGTTGGCCGACATCCGGCTTGCCGACGGCCCCGCCGGCGGCGGATTGACCGTCGGCAACACCGAGAACGTGCTGGGTTTCCTGGCGCCCTACGACGGGCAGTGGTACCGCGCGATGGTGTGGGACCGGCGCCGCCAGCTGCCCGACTCCGAGCCGGTGACCCGCGCCGAGATCGACCACACCCTCGCCGAGGCCATGGGCGCCGACTTCGGCGTGGCCGAGGTCGGCTGGACCTCCCGATTCCATTCGGACGAACGACAAGTCGAGCGCTACCGGCACAGCCGGGTGTTCCTGGCCGGCGACGCCGCGCACGTGCACTCGCCGATGGGCGGGCAGGGCATGAACACCGGAATCCAGGACGCGGCCAACCTCGCCTGGAAGATCGACGCCGTGCTCGGCGGCGCCGACGAGGCCATCCTCGACAGCTACCACCGCGAGCGCCACCCCATCGGCAAGCGGGTGCTGCGTCAGTCCGGGCTGCTGGCCCGCGCGGTGACCCTGCACCCGCAACCCGCGCGGTGGCTGCGGGATCTGCTGGTGCCCAACCTGCTTCGCATCCCCCGCGTGCGCGCCGCGGTGGCCGGCAGCTTCGCGGGCACCACGCTGCGCTACGGCCGGCGCGGGTTGGTCGGGCGCCGCGCCGCGGCGATCCCGCTGGTCGACACGCGGCTCACCGAGCTACAACGCACGCCCGGTTTCGTGCTGGTCCGCGAACAAGGCACACCGCCGGTCGCGGGTCCGCTGCGGCAGGCCGAACGCGCCGACGCCGGCCCCGCGGTGCTGATCCGCCCGGACGGCTACATCGCCTGGACGGGCACCGCCGCGGACGTCGAGGGTTGGTCGGCCGCGCTGCGGCGGTGGGCCGGACCGCCACAGTTCCAAACGGTCAGACCCACTCCGCGGAATAGTCCGTGCTCAACCACCGGGCCGGGCGCATCCGGATGAGCACCGAGGTCGGCGTGTTGTTCTGCGCGGCGAACGCCGCACCGGCCTCCTCGCCGAGGTAGCGGACCGCGAGCGCGCGGACCACCTCGTCGGCGGCCGGTTCCACGCCGGTGACGTCGCCCTCGGCGGTGACGTACTTGTAGGGCGGCTGCTCGTCCTGGACGGTGATGGCGAACCGGCCCGCGGCCGCGATCAGCTTGTGCTTGATCGACTCCCGTTCGGTCCACAGCACCACCTCGCCGCCGGGCTCGTAGCCGTACCAGATGGGCACCGCCAACGGGGCCCGGTCGGGCCGCTCGACCGCGATCACCCCCACGTGCACGCCGGCCAGATACTGCTCCCGTTGATCCTTCGACATGGTCGCCATGTCGGCGACAACCCCGCAAACTCGCCGGGTTATTCCAGCGTGCGGCAGGATGACGGCCGATGACCGACGACGCCCCCGCCGTGTCCCGGCGCCGCCACGCCGTGCGGCTGCTGGTGTTCTTCGCGTTCCTGTTCGCGCTGTTCTACGCGGTGGCCATCGCGCGGGTCATCGACGTCGAGGACGTCCGCGGCTTCATCGCCTCCACCGGGCCGGCCGCGCCCCTGGTCTACGTCGTGATCTCGGCACTGCTGGGGGCGGTCTTCGTGCCCGGGCCCATCCTCGCCGCCGGCAGCGGCTTCCTGTTCGCACCCCTGCTGGGCACCTTCGTGACCCTCGGCGCGACGGTGGGCACCGCCACCGTCGCCAGCCTGGCCGGCCGACGCGCCGGGCGCGACAGCGCGCGGGGCCTGCTGGGCGCCGAGCGCGCCGACCGGCTCGACGCTCAGATCGAACGCCGCGGCCTGTGGGCCGTCGTGGGTCAGCGCTTCATCCCCGGGGTCTCCGACGCGCTGGCCTCCTACGGGTTCGGCGCGTTCGGGGTGCCGCTGTGGCAGATGGCGGTCGGCGCGTTCATCGGCTCGGCGCCGCGGGCGTTCGTCTACACCGCGCTCGGCGCGTCGATCGGCGACCTGTCGGCGCCGCTGGCCTACACCGCCATCGCCGTGTGGTGCGGCATGGCGATCATCGGGGTGTTCGCCGCCCGCAGCGGCTACCGGTCCTGGCGGCGGTCCCGGACCGCGGCCACCGACGGTTAGACTCGTCCCGGCTGCGACGGCGATTCGGCGCGTGCGCGGAGGTCCAGGCTGGCCGTTTCGGCATACCGAGGGCCCCGGTCCGCACCGCCGTCTGGTATTAGTAGTCGTACTAACAGATCCGGAAGTGCCGAATTCGCACTGGCGATTCCCCGACCGACCACGGGTGGTTTTTACTGATGGCCGATACCGGCACCAGCACGGAGTTTGCGGCCCAGTGATGCCCGCATGAGCACGATCATCCCCGGCGCGGCCGCCGGACCGCCGGGCGCCCCGCCGCCCCCGGAACCGGAGAAGCGCCGCGGCCTGGCCAAATGGCTGCGCACCCTCGCCGTCCCGGTGATCATCGCCTGGATCGCCTTCGTCGCCCTGCTGAATATGACGGTGCCGCAGCTCGAGGTCGTCGGGCAGATGCGCTCGGTGTCGATGAGCCCGGACGACGCCCCGTCGGTGATCGCCATGAAGCGCGTCGGCGAGGTCTTCGAGGAGTTCAAGTCCGACAGCTCGGCGATGATCGTCCTCGAACACGAGGACGCGCTCGACGACAAGTCGCACTACTTCTACGACGACATGATCGACAAGCTCGAGGCGGACACCAAACACGTCGAGCATGTCCAGGACTTCTGGGGCGACCCGCTGACCGAGTCCGGGGCGCAGAGCCCCGACGGCAAGGCCACCTACGTGCAGGTGTACCTGGCCGGCAACATGGGCGAGGCGCTGGCCAACGAGTCGGTGCAGGCCGTCACCGAACTGGTCGAGGGCCTCGAACCGCCCCCGGGCCTGACCGTCTACGTCACCGGTGGCTCGGCGCTGGCCAACGATCAGCAGATCTCCGGCGACCGCTCCGTGCGCGTCATCGAGTCGGTCATCTTCGTCGTCATCATCACCATGCTGCTGCTGGTGTACCGGTCGATCGTCACCACGATCCTGGCGCTGGTCATGGTGGTGCTGAGCCTGACCTCGGCCCGGGGGGTGGTGGCCTTCCTGGGCTATCACGAACTCATCGGGCTCTCGACGTTCGCCACCCAGCTCTTGGTGACCTTGGCGGTGGCGGCCGCCACCGACTACGCGATCTTCCTGTTCGGGCGATATCAGGAGGCCCGCACCAACGGCCTGGACCGCGAGTCGGCCTACTACGACATGTTCCACGGCACCGCGCACGTGGTGCTGGCCTCCGGTATGACGATCGCCGGGGCCATGCTCTGTCTGAGCTTCACCCGGCTGCCCTACTTCCAGACCCTGGGCATCCCCATGTTCGTCGGCATGGTGGTGGTGGTCGCCACCGCGCTGACGCTGGGACCGGCCATCGTCACGGTCGCGACCCGCTTCGGCAAGATCCTCGAACCCAAACGCGCGATGCGGATCCGGATGTGGCGCCGCATCGGCACCATCGTGGTGCGCTGGCCCGGCCCGGTGCTGCTGGCCACCGTCGCGCTGTCGCTGATCGGGCTGCTGACCCTGCCGGGCTATCAGACCAACTACAACGACCGCAATTACCTGCCCAAGGACCTGCCCGCGCAGGAGGGCTTCGCGGCGGCCGAGCGGCACTTCTCGGCGGCCCGGATGAACCCCGAGTTGCTGCTCATCGAGACCGACCAGGATCTGCGCAACCCGGCCGACTTCCTGGTGATCGAGAAGATCGCCAAGGAGGTGTTCCGGGTGCCGGGCATCGGCGAGGTGCAGTCCATCACCCGACCGGAGGGCGAGCCACTCGAGTTCTCCACCATCCCCGCCCAGATGGGTCAGAGCGGGATCTTGATGGACATGAACCGCAAGTACCTGATGGACCGCATCGACGACATGCTGGTGCAGGCCGACGACATGCAGACCAACATCGACACGATGGACCGCATGGTCGAGCTGATGACCGAGATGGCCGCGACCACCAGCAGCATGGTCGGCAAGACCCACACCATGGTGGACAACGTCATCGAACTGCGGGACCACATCTCCGATTTCGAGGACTTCATCCGGCCCATCCGCAACTACCTGCACTGGGAACCGCACTGCTACAACATCCCGATGTGCCAGTCGATGCGCTCGGTGATGGAGGCCATCGACTCCACCGACGTCATGACCGCGCAGATGGAGGAGCTGCTGCCGGACATGGATCGGCTCAACGAGCTGATGCCGCAGATGGTCAAGCTGCTGCCCGCGCAGATCGACTCGATGCGCAACATGCGCACCACGATGCTGACGATGTACCAGACCCAGAAGGGTCTGCAGGACCAGATGGCCGCCCAGCAGGAGGGCCAGACGGCGATGACGCGGGCGTTCAACGACGCCAAGAACGACGACACGTTCTACCTGCCGCCGGAGATCTTCGACAACGAGGACTTCAAGCGCGGCATGGAGAGCTTCATCTCGCCGGACGGAAAGTCGGTGCGGTTCATCATCTCTCACGACGGTGACCCGCTGACGCCGGACGGCATCAAGATCATCGACGGCATCAAGGTCGCCGCCAAGGAGGCTATCAAGGGCACCCCGCTGGAGGGCTCGAGGATCCAGGTGGCCGGCACCGCCGCGGCGTTCAAGGACATGCAGGAAGGCAACAACTACGACCTGCTGATCGCCGGCATCTCGGCCATGTGCCTGATCTTCATCATCATGCTGCTGATCACCAGGAGCCTGGTGGCCGCGGGCGTCATCGTCGGCACTGTGCTGCTGTCACTGGGCGCGTCGTTCGGTGTGTCGGTGTTGGTGTGGCAGCACCTGATCGGCATCGAACTGCACTTCATGGTGATGGCCATGGCGGTGATCGTGCTGTTGGCCGTCGGCGCGGACTACAACCTGCTGCTGGTCGCCCGGCTCAAGGAAGAGGTCCACGCCGGCATCAACACCGGCATCATCCGCGCGATGGGCGGCACCGGGTCGGTGGTGACCGCGGCCGGGTTGGTGTTCGCGTTCACGATGATGTCGATGATGGTGTCCGAGATGGTGGTCGTCGCCCAGATCGGCACGACGATCGGCATGGGCCTGATGTTCGACACGCTGGTGATCCGCGCGTTCATGACGCCGGCGATCGCGGCGCTGATGGGCAAGTGGTTCTGGTGGCCGCAGCGGGTCAAGCAGCGACCGTCGCAGGGCGCGATCACCCGGCTGGCCACCAAGAACTCGTGATTTCGGTGCGCCTCGTTGCGGTGGCCGCAATGCGGTGGCCGCAACTGAGCGCACCGAAATCGCGAGATCACCTACGGTGGGTGCCATGAAATACCTCGAGGTCGACGGGCTCGGTCAGGTCAGCCGGATCGGATTGGGCACCTGGCAATTCGGTTCCCGGGAGTGGGGTTACGGCGAGGGCTACGCCACCGGCGCCGCGCGCGACATCGTGCGGCGAGCCCGCGAACTCGGCGTCACGCTGTTCGACACCGCCGAGATCTACGGCCTCGGCAAGAGCGAACGCATCCTGGCCGACGCGCTCGGCGACGAACGCGCCGAGGTCGTGGTGGCCAGCAAGGTCTTTCCCGTCGCGCCGTTTCCGGCCGTCATCAAGCAGCGTGCCGAGGCCAGCGCCCGGCGGCTGCGGCTCGACTCCATCCCGCTGTATCAGATCCACAAGCCCAACCCGGTGGTCCCCGATTCGGTGATCATGCCGGGCATGCGGGAACTGCTGGAGACCGGGCGCATCGGTGCGGCCGGCGTCTCCACCTACACGCTGGAGCGCTGGCGCAAAGCCGATGCCGCACTGGGCTTTCCGGTGATCAGCAACCAGGTGCACTTCTCCCTGGCCAATCCGCAGCCCCTCGATGACCTGGTGCCCTTCGCCGCGCAACAGAACCGGATGGTGATGGCCTACAGTCCGCTGGCGCAGGGCCTGCTCGGCGGCAAGTACGGGCTGAACAACCGGCCCGGCGGGATCCGGGCCACCAACCCGTTGTTCGGCACCGAGAACCTCGCCCGCATCGAGCCGCTGCTCAACGTGCTGCGTCAGGTCGCCGCCGACGTCGACGCCAAACCCGCGCAGGTGGCGCTGGCCTGGCTGCTGCACCTGCCCCGTGTCGTCGCCATCCCGGGGGCCTCCAGCGTCGAACAACTCGAATTCAACGTTGCCGCAGCCGAAATCGAGCTCAGCACCGACGCGCAGGCCGCGTTGACGGCGGCGGCGCGGGCGTTCCACCCGGTCTCGGGGCCGCGCAGCATGGCCAACCTGCTGATGGAGAAGATCGGCCGCCGCTGAGGCCGGACCACACCGGCCGGCCCACACCGGCCGGCCTACACCCCGCGTTCGATCGGCAGCCGCCCGGAGTCGACGGCGGCCAGCAGCGCCGCGTGGTCGGCCTCGGTCTGATCGGCGTAGCGGCGCGCGAAGTCGCACAGCGCGTCGTCGACCTTCTCCGAGCGGCCCAGGTAGCCGGCGATCATCGACGCGCCGCTGGTGCGCGCATGCCCCTTGGCGAGCAGCTGGCCGACGACACCGGCGTAGTCGATGAGCGCGGTGGGGTCCATCGCGTCCAGGGCGATGCTGCCCTTCATGTTGCGGAACTGGCGCACGTAGTACTGCAGGCCGTCGACGGTGGTCCAGCCCAGGAGCGGATCGCTGACCGTCTGCAGCGCCTGCTGGTACTCGACGACGCGCTGCCCCTGGTGCGCGTGCCAGGCCGACTCGCCGTGCACGTAGCGGGCCAGCACCGAGCGCCGCGCCTGCTTGAGCTGGAGGAACACCACGTCCTCGGGCGAGGACCCCTCCAGCAGCGCCACATAGGCGCGCAGCCCGACGCTGCCGACGCCCACCACCTTGTGCGCGACGTCCAGCAGCGTGTAGCCGCCGAGCACGCGGCGCCAATGGGTCGACAGGGTCAGCAGGTACTCGTCGAGCGCCACGGCCAGGGCCTCGGCCTCGCGGTCCGGCAGGCGGGTGATCAGCGGGGGTTCCTCGACGATGCGGCGCACCCCGTCGACCTCCTGGGTGAACCGGGGCAGCGCGCGGTCACTGGTGCGGTTGCGGGCCCGGCGCGCCGAGCGGCGCACCTCCTCCGCGAGGGACTGCGCGGTCTCCCCCGCCAGCCGCTCCACGTCGAGGCGGGTGAAGGACCGGGAGAACAGCGGCTCCTCGGCCAGCCGGCGCAGCTCGAGCCGGTACGACGTGACGCAGGAGCGCACCGCGGCGCCGCAGTCGTCCTCCGATGCCCCGTTCTGCCGGCCGGCCACCCAGATGCTGGCGACCAGCCGGCGCAGGTCCCATTCCCAGCCGCCCGGGTGGGCCTCGTCGAAGTCGTTGAGGTCGAGCACAAGGTCGCGCTCCGGGGAGGCGTAGAACCCGAAGTTGCCCAGGTGCGAGTCGCCGCACACCACCGGGGTGATGCCGGTCGCGGGCAGCCGGGCGACGTCGTCGGCCATCACCACCGCGCTGCCCCGCAGGAAGCCGTACGGCGAGGCGGCCATCCGGCCCACCCGCACCGGGATCAGGTGCGGTTGGCGGCCATGGTGATTGATCTCGATGAGCCGGATCGGGTCGGGGCGGTCCGCCGGCGGCTTCCAGGCGGCCAGCTCGCTGCGGTGCACCCGGTCGCGCAGGCTCTTGCCCAGGGCGTACCGCTCGGCGCGGGTCACCGGGCGCTGCAGCAGTGAGTGGTAGGCGCTGCTGTCGGTGTCGGCCAGCACGGTGTGTCTGATCGGCGGACGACCCGGTGCGGCGCTGCTCACTGTCCGACCACCTCCTGCTGCGGCTCGATTCGGTGGCCCCCATGTTGCCACCGTCGGGTCGCCGCGCTGCGCCCGAGTGCCGCCACGGTGATCGGCCGCGATCGGGACGCGGCGCGCGGCCCGAATCGGACGGCAGCAAATCGCCGACGGCCTAGGCTGGTCGTATGTCTGACCAGGGCCCGCAGCGCCGAACAACAGTCGCCAAGCTGGCGCTGTACTGCGTGCTGGCCGGGTTGCTGGTGGCCGCGTTGGCGTTCCCGTTCGCCGGGGCCGCGGGCCTGGTCGCGATGCGGGTGTCCGACTCGGTCAGCGAGGACTCCACCAAGATGGTGCAGGGCGAGGTGCCCGTGGTCACCACCATGGTCGACGCCGCCGGCAAGCCCATTGCCTGGCTGTATGCGCAGCGCCGCTGGCCGGTGCCGACCGCGCGGATCGCCGACACCATGAAGCTGGCCATCGTCTCGATCGAGGACAAGCGCTTCGCCGAACACAACGGGGTCGACGTGCAGGGCACCCTGACCGGTCTGATCGGTTATCTGCGCGACGACGAGGACACCCGCGGCGGCTCGACCATCGAGCAGCAGTACGTCAAGAACTACAACTTCTTGGTCGACGCGCAAACCGATGCCGAGCGGCGCGCGGCCATCGAGATCACCCCCGCGCGCAAACTCCGCGAGATGCGCGCGGCGATGGCGTTGAACAAGGCGCTGCCCAAGCCGGAGATCCTGACCCGGTATCTGAACCTGGTGTCGTTCGGCAACGGCGCGTTCGGCGTGCAGGACGCGGCGCGCACCTACTTCGGGGTCAACGCCGCGGACCTGAACTGGCCGCAGGCGGCCCTGCTGGCCGGCATGGTGCAGTCCACCAGCGCGCTCAATCCCTACACCAACCCCGAGGGCGCGCTGGCGCGCCGCAACGTCGTGCTCGACACCCTGATCGACAATCTGCCCGGGCGCGCCGAGGAGTTGCGCGCCGCCAAGGCCGAACCGCTGGGGGTGCTGCCCAACCCGCGGCCGCTGCCGCAGGGCTGCATCGCCGCCGGGGACCGGGCGTTCTTCTGCGAGTACGCGCTGCAGTATCTGGCGCGCGCCGGGCTGCGCAAGGAGGACGTGGCGCGCAACGGCTACCTGATCCGCACCACGCTGGATCCCAAGGTGCAGAACAGCGTCAAGCGCGGCGTCGACTCGGTGGCCGCGCCGGACCTCGACGGCGTGGCGAGCGTGATGAGCGTCGTGCAGCCCGGCAAGGACGCACACCGGGTGCTGGCGATGGTCGACAACCGCACCTACGGGCTGAACCTGAAGCGCAACGAGACCGTGCAGCCGCAGCCCTACTCGCTGGTGGGTGACGGCGCCGGGTCCATCTTCAAGATCTTCACCGCCGCGGCGGCGCTGGATCTGGGGATGGGCATCAACGCGGACCTCGATGTGCCGCGGACGTTCCAGGGCAAGGGCCTGGGCAGCAGTTCCTCGCCCGGCTGCCCGCAGATGACGTGGTGCGTGCGCAACGCCGGCGGGGCCGGTTTCCAGAGCCCGATGAACCTCACCGACGCGCTGGCCAAGTCCCCCAACACGGCGTTCGCGAAGCTCATTGCGCAAGTGGGGGTTTCCCCCGTGGTCGACATGGCCGTGCGGCTGGGGCTGCGCTCCTACGCCGAGCCGGGCACCGCGCGGGCCTACAACCCGGACAGCAACGAGAGCCTCGCCGAGTACCTCAAGCGGCAGAACCTCGGGTCGTTCACGCTGGGCCCGGTGGAGGTCAACGCCCTCGAGTTGTCGAACGTCGGGGCGACGCTGGCCTCCGGCGGGGTGTGGTGCCCGCCGACGCCGATCGACAAGATCTTCGACCGCAACGGCCGCGAGGTGGCGCTGGAGACCCCGGCCTGCGAGCAGGCGGTGCCCGAGGGGCTGGCCAACACGCTGACGGTGGCGCTCAGCGAGGACCACACCGGCGGAACCGCCACGGCGGCAGCGGGCACGGTGGGCTGGACGCTGCCGATGTCGGGCAAGACCGGCACCACCGAGTCGCACCGGTCGTCGGGCTTCCTGGGCTTCACCAACCAATACGCCGCCGCCACCTACATTTTCGACGACAGCCCCACCCCGTCCGGGATCTGCTCGTACCCGCTGCGCAAGTGCGGCGGCGGCAGCCTCTACGGCGGCAACGAGCCGGCCCGCACCTGGTACACCGCGATGAAGCCGATCGCCGAGGATCTGGGCCCGGTGCGGCTGCCGCCCACCGACCCGCGCTACGTCGACGGCGGCGCCGGCAGCGAGGTGCCGTCGGTGACCGGTCTGAAACTCGACGCGGCGCGGAAGCGGTTGATCGACGCCGGTTTCCGAGTCGCCGACGAACCGACCCCGGTCAACAGCTCGGCGTCGCGGGGCACCGTGGTGGGGACCACGCCGAAGGGCAAGACGATTCCGCGCTCGATCATCACCATCAACACCAGCACGGGCGTCGCGCCCGCGCCGGTCTATCAGCCGCGCTACGACCGGCCCTCGGGCCCGCCCCCGCCACCCGACGCGCCGCCGCCGCCGGCCACGCCGCCGCCGAACATCATCGAGATCCCGGGGCTGCCGCCGATCACCCTGGCGCCGCCGCCC
>JAEWRC010000115.1 GCA_023460175.1 Actinomycetes bacterium | reverse complement strand
CGGCCTGGAAGTCACTGATGGACTTGCCGAACTGCTTGCGGTCCTTGGTGTAGTCGATCGCCGCATCCAGCGCGCCCTGGGCGATGCCGACGGCCTGGGCGCCGATGGTCGGGCGGGTGTGATCCAGGGTCGCCAGCGCGGTCTTGAACCCGGTGCCGGGCTCCCCGATGATCCGATCCCCGGGGATACGACAGTTCTCGAAGTACAACTCGGTGGTCGGCGAGCCCTTGATGCCCAGCTTGCGCTCCTTGGGGCCGACGACGAACCCCTCGTCGTCGGCGTGGACCATGAACGCCGAGATGCCGTTGGCGCCCTTGTCCGCATCGGTCACCGCCATCACCGTGTACCAGGTCGACTTGCCGCCGTTGGTGATCCAGCACTTGGCGCCGTTGAGGATCCAGTCATCGCCGTCGGCCTTGGCCCGGGTCCGCATCGCGGCCGCATCCGAGCCCGCCTCGCGTTCGGACAGCGCATAGGAGGCCATCGCCGAACCGTCGGCCAGCGACGGCAACACCTGCGCCTTGAGTTCCTCGGAACCGCGCAGGATCAGACCCATGGTGCCCAGCTTGTTGACCGCCGGGATCAGCGACGCCGAGGCGTCCACCCGGGCGACCTCCTCGATGACGATGCACGCCGCCACCGAGTCCGCGCCCTGCCCACCGTAGGACTCGGGCACATGGATCGCGCTGAAACCCGAGGCGTTCAGCGCCGCCAAGGCCTCCTCGGGGAAGCGCGCATTCTCGTCGACATCGGCCGCGTGCGGCGCGATCTCCTTCTCACACAACGCCCGAATCGCCGCCCGCAACTCCCGATGCTCCTCGGGCAGCTGAAACAAATCGAACGACGGATTGCCGGTCCAGTCAGCCATCGTGATCTCCTTGCTACTCGCCGGTAACTTTACTCGCCCAGCAGCTTCTGCCGCAGCGCCGCATCCTTCTCCAGCACCATCGCCTCCAGATCGGCCTGAAAGGCCACCATGCGGTCGCGCAGCGCGCGGTCGGCGGCGCCGAGGATGCGCACCGCCAGCAGACCCGCGTTGCGGGCCCCGCCGATGGACACCGTCGCCACCGGGACCCCGCCGGGCATCTGCACGATCGACAGCAGCGAATCCAGGCCGTCCAGGCGCGCCAGCGGCACCGGCACCCCGATGACCGGCAGCGGCGTGGCGGCCGCGACCATGCCGGGCAGGTGCGCCGCCCCACCGGCCCCGGCGATGATCACCTCGAGGCCGCGCTCGGCGGCCGAGCGGGCGTAGTCGAGCATCCGCCCGGGGGTGCGGTGGGCGGAGACGACACCCACCTCGAAGGGCACCTCGAACTCCGCGAGCGCCTCGGCGGCATCGGCCATCACCGACCAGTCGCTGTCGCTGCCCATGATCAGCCCCACCCGGGGATCAGTCGTCATCAGATGTCCGTTCCATGCTCGTCGTGCCCATGCTCGTCATATCCGTCGGTCCACTGCGCGTGCGACAGCCAGTGCGCGGCCCGGTTGGCCCGCTCCCGCACGGCTTCCGGCGCCTCGCCCGGCTTGGCCACCAGGTTGACGTGGCCCAGCTTGCGGCCGGCGCGCTCGCCCTTGCCGTACAGGTGCACCTTGGCGTCGGGCATCCGGGCGAACAGGTGGTGCACCCGCTCGTCGACGCTCATCTGCGGGGTCTGCGCGGCGCCCAGCACGTTGGCCATCACCACCAGCGGGGCGCGGGCGGCGGTGTCACCCAGCGGATAGTCCAACACCGCCCGCAGGTGCTGCTCGAACTGGCTGGTGACCGAGCCGTCCATGGTCCAGTGCCCGGAATTGTGCGGGCGCATCGCCAGCTCGTTGACCAGGATCGCGCCGTCGACGATCTCGAACAGCTCCACCGCCAGCACGCCCACCACGCCCAGTTCGGCGGCCAGGCGCAGGCCCAGCTGCTGGGCCGCGGCCGCGGTGTCCTCGTCGAGGTCGGGCGCCGGGGCGAGCACCTCCACGCAGATGCCGTCGCGCTGCACGGTCTGCACCACCGGCCAGGCCGCGCCCTGCCCGAAGGACGAGCGCGCCACCAGGGCCGCGAGTTCGCGGCGCATGGCCACGCGTTCCTCGATCATGATCGGCACGCCGTCGGCCAGATGGTCCGTGGCCACCCGGTGCGCCTGCTCGGGATCGTCGAGCAGCACCACGCCGCGACCGTCGTAGCCACCCCGGATGGTCTTGATCACCGCACGCCCGCCGACCTCGGCGGCGAACCGCTGCGCCACCTCGGCGGAGGTGACCTCGGCGAACCGCGGGACCGGGGCCCCCAGCGCGGCCAGTTTGGTGCGCATCAGCAGCTTGTCCTGCGCGTGCACCAGCGCCTCGGGCGGCGGAGCCACCGTCACCCCGTCGGCCACCAGCTTGGCCAGGTGCTCGGGGGGCACGTGCTCGTGGTCGAACGTCAGCACCGTCGCGCCTTTGGCGACCTGGCGCAGCGCGTCGAGGTCGGTGTGCGAACCCAGCACCACATCGGGGCTGACCTGCGCGGCCGACTCGGTCGGGTCGACGGCCAGCACCCGCAGCGTCTGGCCCAGGGCCACGGCGGCCTGATGGGTCATCCGGGCCAGTTGACCACCGCCGACCATGGCCACCACAGGCATGGTTCGAGTGGAACGCTTATGAGACGGATCAGGCACGTCATCCATCGTGTCATGGCGGATATCGGGTGAACGATTAAGCGTCTCTCACGTGCGTTCCGTACACTGGCTATTCGTGTCCTTTGCCGATGCCACGATCGCGCGCCTGCCGCGCCCGGTCCGACCGTTCGCCGAGCGGCACCATGAGCTGATCAAGTTCGCCATTGTCGGGGCGACCACATTCATCATCGACTCGGCGATCTTCTACACGCTGAAGCTCACCATCCTCGAGCCCAAGCCGGTGACGGCCAAGATCATCGCGGGCATCGTGGCGGTGATCGCGTCCTACATCCTGAACCGCGAATGGAGCTTCCGGGACCGCGGCGGCCGCGAGCGCCACCACGAGGCGCTGCTGTTCTTCGGGATCAGCGGGGTCGGGGTGCTGCTGTCCATGGCGCCGCTGTGGGTGTCGAGCTACGTGTTGATGCTGCGCGTACCGATGGTGTCGCTGACCACCGAGAACATCGCGGACTTCATCTCGGCTTACATCATCGGCAATTTGCTGCAGATGATGTTCCGGTTCTGGGCATTTCGCCGTTTCGTCTTCCCCGACGAATTCGCCCGCAACCCCGACAAGGCGCTGGAATCGACCTTCACCGGCGGCGGTCTGGCCGAGGCCCTCGAGGATCACTACGAGTTGCGCCAGCCCCTGGGCACCCAGGATCCAAATAACGTGGTGACCCCGCTGCGGCGGTCACGGCGCCGCGCGGCCCGTCAGTTGGGGGATTCCTCGGACCCCACGGTGTCGAAGACCTCGTGATACAGCAGCGCGTGGACCTTCTCCACGCGCGGAATGTCGTAGAACTCCAACGGATCCTGGCTCGCTGATTCGATGATCAGCGTGCCGGTGCGCAGCATCCGGTCGATGATCCCGTGCCGGAACTCCACGCTGTTGATGCGCGCCAGCGGGATGTCGATGCCGGCGCGGGTCAGCAGGCCGTGCCGGAACATCACCCGGCGGTCGGTGATGACGAAGTGCGTGGACCACCACGTCAGGAACGGCCACAGCGACAGCCAGCCGACGATGACCACCCAGATGGCCAGGATCACCAGCGAGACCACCGTGGTGGCGTTGCCGTCCCAGTCCAGCGAGTTGACGTACGCCGCGCCGAACGACGCCAGCGCCGTCATCACCAACAGGATGAGCACCGGCCCCACCAGCCGCTTCCAGTGCGGGTGCCGGTGCAGCACCACCTGCTCGTCGCGGGCCAGGACGTTGTCGGGGTATCCCACCGACGGGAGTTTACTCAGGCGCGGCGGGCGCACGGACGCGAAATTTCACAGGTTCTTAAGGGACTAGTAAGGGCCGAGCGTCACGGCGTGACCCGTCGCCGTTAGCATCTACGCCATGACCAGCGTTACCGAGCCCGAGAACGAGACCGCCGACATCCACACCACCGCCGGCAAGCTGGCGGAGCTGCGCAAGCGCGCCGCGGAGAGCCTGCACCCGGTCGGCGAAGCCGCCGTGGAGAAGGTGCACGCCAAGGGCAAGCTGACCGCTCGCGAGCGGGTGCTGGCGCTGCTCGACGAGGGTTCGTTCGTCGAGCTCGACGCGCTGGCCAAGCACCGCAGCAAGAACTTCGGCCTGGAGAAGAACCGGCCCACCGGCGACGGCGTCGTCACCGGCTACGGCACCATCGACGGCCGCGACGTCTGCGTGTTCAGCCAGGACGCCACGGTGTTCGGCGGCAGCCTCGGCGAGGTGTACGGCGAGAAGATCGTCAAGGTCCAGGAGCTCGCGATCAAGACCGGTCGCCCCCTGATCGGCATCAACGACGGCGCCGGCGCCCGCATCCAGGAGGGTGTGGTCTCGCTGGGCCTCTACAGCCGCATCTTCCACAACAACATCAAGGCCTCGGGCGTCATCCCGCAGATCTCGCTGATCATGGGCGCCGCGGCCGGCGGGCACGTGTACTCCCCCGCCCTGACCGACTTCGTCATCATGGTCGACCAGACCAGCCAGATGTTCATCACCGGCCCCGACGTCATCAAGACCGTCACCGGCGAGGACGTCACCATGGAGGCCCTCGGCGGCGCCCAGACGCACATGTCGAAGTCCGGCACCGTGCACTACGTGGCCTCCGGCGAGCAGGACGCGCTCGAGTACGTGCGCGATCTGCTGAGCTACCTGCCGCCCAACAACTACGCCGAGCCGCCGCGCTACCCCGCCCCGGCGCATCCCGGTGCCATCGAGGACAACCTCACCGACACAGACCTCGAACTCGACACGCTGATCCCGGATTCGCCGAACCAGCCGTACGACATGCACGAGGTGATCACCCGGATCCTCGACGACGACGAGTTCCTGGAGGTCCAGGCGGGCTACGCGCAGAACATCGTCGTCGGCTTCGGTCGCATCGACGGCCGCCCGGTGGGCATCGTGGCCAACCAGCCCACCCAGTTCGCGGGCTGCCTGGACATCAACGCCTCGGAGAAGGCCGCCCGGTTCATCCGGACCTGCGACTGCTTCAACATCCCGATCGTCATGCTCGTCGACGTTCCCGGCTTCCTGCCCGGCACCGACCAGGAGTACAACGGCATCATCCGCCGCGGCGCCAAGCTGCTGTACGCCTACGGCGAGGCCACCGTCGCCAAGATCACCGTCATCACCCGCAAGGCCTACGGCGGCGCGTACTGCGTGATGGGGTCCAAGGACATGGGTTGCGACGTGAACGTCGCCTGGCCGACGGCACAGATCGCCGTGATGGGCGCCTCGGGGGCGGTGGGCTTCGTGTACCGCTCCGAGCTCAAGGAGGCCGCCAAGGACGGCCGCGACGTCGACGCGCTGCGCCTCGAGCTGCAGCAGTCCTACGAGGACACGCTGGTGAACCCGTACGTGGCCGCCGAGCGCGGCTACCTCGACGCGGTGATCCCGCCGTCGCACACCCGCGGCTACATCTCGACGGCGCTGCGGCTGCTGGAGCGCAAGATCGTCCAGACCCCGCCGAAGAAGCACGGCAACATCCCCCTGTGACCGGAGTGATTTCGGTGCGCCCGGTGGCGCCTGCCGCAACCAGCGCACCGAAATCGAAAGGAAAAGATGGACAGCGACATCATCGAGGTCAGCGACCCGCGGGATATGACGATCGACGACCCGGCCCCGCCGGTGCCGCAGATCCAGGTCCTCAAGGGCAACCCGACCGTGCAGGAGATCGCCGCGCTGGCCACCGTGCTGGCCGCGGCCGGCGGGGGCCAGCCGGTCCCCGGCCCGCAGGAGCTCAACCCGTGGGGCCACCCGGTGGACAAGCTGCGCTACGCGGTCACCAGCTGGCAGCGGGTCACGCTGCTGGAACGTACCCACATGCGGCGCTGATGAGCCGCTTGCGCGAAGCACATCACTAGATGACCCGGGTGGTCCTGGGTTCGGCGTCCACGGGTCGACTCTCGGTGCTGCGCGGCGCCGGGGTCGACCCGCTCGTCATCGTCTCCGACGTCGACGAGGACGCGCTGCTGGCCGCCCACGCCGACGCCCCGGCCGCCGAGCGGGTGCGCGTGCTGGCCGAGGCCAAGGCCGACGCGGTGACCGCGGCCCTGCCCGCGGAGGTTGCCGCGGATTGCGTTGTCATCGGCTGTGATTCGATGCTGCTGCTCGACGGCGCGCTGTGCGGCAAGCCCGGTGACGCCGCGGCCGCGCGGGCACAGTGGCAGGCGATGGCCGGCCGCGCCGGTCAGCTGCTGACCGGGCACTGCGTGGTGCGGGTGCAGGCCGGCCGCGCGACCGATAAGGTCGGCGAAACCGGCAGCACCACAGTGCATTTCGACACCCCCAGCGAGGCCGACCTGACGGCCTACATCGCCCGCGGCGAACCCCTGGGCGTCGCGGGCGGTTTCACCCTGGACGGCCTCGGCGGCTGGTTCGTCAGCGCGATCGAGGGCGATCCGTCCAACGTGATCGGATTGAGTCTGCCGCTGACCCGCAGGCTGTTCGAGCGCCTCGGAGTGTCGATCGACGGACTGTGGGGCACCGCCACCACCTCCACCGACCTTCAGCATCGAGGTACTGCCCGGTAGGCTCGGTTCCGTGCCGCTTCCCGCAGACCCCAGCCCCGCCCTGAAGGCCTACGCCCACCCCGAACGCCTGGTGACCGCCGACTGGCTGTCGGCCCACCTGGGCTCCAAGGGCCTGGCCATCGTCGAATCCGATGAGGACGTCCTGCTTTACGACGTCGGCCACATCCCGGGTGCCGTCAAGATCGACTGGCACACCGACCTCAACGACGGGCGCGTGCGCGACTACATCACCGGCGAGCAGTTCGCCGCACTGATGGACCGCAAGGGAATTTCCCGCGACGACACCGTGGTGATCTACGGCGACAAGAGCAACTGGTGGGCCGCCTACGCGCTGTGGGTGTTCACGCTGTTCGGCCACGAGGACGTCCGCCTGCTCGACGGCGGCCGCGATCTGTGGATCTCCGACGGTCGCGACACCACGCTGGACGTGCCGACCCGGACCGCCACCGGCTATCCCGTCGTGGAACGCAACGACGCACCCATCCGCGCCTTCAAGGACGATGTGCTGGCCACGCTGGGCACCGAGGTGCTCATCGACGTGCGCTCGCCGCAGGAGTACACCGGCGAGCGCACCCACATGCCCGACTACCCCGAGGAAGGCGCGCTGCGCGGCGGCCACATCCCCACCGCCGTCTCGGTGCCGTGGGCCAAGGCCGCCGACGACCACGGCCGGTTCCGCGGCCGCGCCGAACTCGACGAGATCTACGCATTCGCCCGCGACGCCGAGACGCCCGTCATCGCCTACTGCCGCATCGGCGAGCGGTCCAGCCACACCTGGTTCGTGCTCACGCATTTGCTGGGAATGGACAACGTCCGCAACTACGACGGTTCGTGGACCGAGTGGGGCAACACCGTGCGGGTGCCGATCGTCACCGGCGAGGAGCCCGGAGCGTTGCCCGGGTGAGCATGCCCGCGCCGCTGGCCGAAGTGGTCTCCGACTTCACCGAGGTCGAGGGACAGGACAAGCTGCGGCTGCTGCTGGAGTTCGCCGAGGAGTTGCCGCCGCTGCCGGCCGACCTCGAGGAGGCGGCCATGGAACCGGTGCCCGAATGTCAGTCGCCGCTGTTCCTGCACGTCGACGGGGCCGACCCCGAACACGTCCGGCTGTTCTTCTCCGCACCGCCGGAGGCGCCGACCACCCGGGGCTTCGCCGGCATCCTGGCCACCGGTCTCGACGGGCAGACCAAGGCCGACATCCTCGCGGTACCCGACGACTTCTATACCGAGCTGGGTCTGGCGGCGCTGATCAGCCCGCTGCGGCTGCGCGGCATGTCGGCCATGCTGGCCCGGATCAAGCGGCGTTTGCGGTAGCGCGCCGAGCGCGCTCAGTTGTTGCTAGGGTGCAGGCACTCAGCAGGTGAACACCAGCAAACTCACAGGCAACAGCCAGGGGGACACACTTTCATGCCCAAGCCCATCGCCGGCCTCTCCACCGCGCGCAAGCTGACCGTCACCGGAGCGGTCGCGCTCGCGGCCCTGCTCGGCGTCGTCGCACCGGGCAGTCCCCTGGCGCACGCCGACGTCGTCGAGATCGGACCGGACCCGGGCGTCAGCAGCCGGCAGGCCGACGCGGTGGCGGGCAACTCGACCCACGGCGGGGTGCGCCGCGCACCGAAGGGCAGCGTCCGCGGTCAGGGCGACTCCCGCGGCGGCTCCATCAAGGCCGTGCCGCACCCGGGCAGCCGCGCCAACGGGTTCACCCGCGGCCGCTACAGCTACCCCGGTCTGGGCAGCTGGTAAGACCGGCGCGGGTTTCGACACGAGGGTTGTCACGAACAATTTTCGGTGCGCCCGTTTCGGGCCGCCACCAGCGCAACTGCAGAACTTACCCGCGGGTAACGGGCACCGCCTGACCACCGGCAACTCGCGCCGCATAAACTTCCCCCGATACATTCTTAAAGACGTTTCTTAGACATGCCCAGCAGTAGGAGGCACAGGTGCCCAGTCACGCCAGCTCGACCATCACCAAGGTCCTGGTAGCCAACCGTGGCGAGATCGCCGTCCGGGTGATCCGGGCGGCCAAGGATGCGGGCCTGGAGAGCGTGGCGGTCTATGCCGAACCCGACGCCGACGCGCCCCACGTCCGGCTGGCCGACGAGGCGTTCGCGCTGGGCGGCCAGACCTCGGCGGAGTCTTACCTGGACTTCGGCAAGCTCCTCGACGCCGCCGAGAAGTCCGGCGCCAACGCCATCCACCCCGGCTACGGATTCCTTTCCGAGAACGCCGATTTCGCTCAGGCCGTGCTGGACGCCGGCCTGATCTGGATCGGGCCGTCCCCGCAGTCCATCCGCGACCTCGGCGACAAGGTCACCGCGCGCCACATCGCCGCGCGCGCCGACGCCCCGCTGGTCCCGGGCACCTCGGACCCGGTCAAGGACGCCGACGAGGTCGTGGCCTTCGCCAAGGAATACGGCGTGCCGATCGCCATCAAGGCCGCCTTCGGTGGCGGTGGCCGCGGCATGAAGGTGGCCCGCACCATCGAGGAGATCCCCGAGCTGTTCGAGTCCGCCACCCGTGAGGCCGTCGCGGCCTTCGGTCGCGGCGAGTGCTTCGTCGAGCGCTACCTGGACAAGCCCCGCCACGTGGAGGCCCAGGTGATCGCCGACCAGCACGGCAACGTGATCGTCGCCGGCACCCGCGACTGCTCGCTGCAGCGTCGCTTCCAGAAGCTGGTCGAGGAGGCCCCGGCGCCGTTCCTCACCGACGCGCAGCGCAAGGAGATCCACGAGTCCGCCAAGCGCATCTGCAAGGAGGCCGGCTACTACGGCGCCGGCACCGTCGAGTACCTGGTAGGCCAGGACGGCCTGATCAGCTTCCTCGAGGTCAACACTCGCCTGCAGGTCGAGCACCCGGTCACCGAGGAGACCGCGGGCATCGACCTGGTGCGTCAGCAGTTCCTCATCGCCAACGGCGACAAGCTCGAACTCACCGAGGATCCCGCCCCGCGCGGGCACTCCTTCGAGTTCCGGATCAACGGCGAGGACGCCGGCCGCGGCTTCCTGCCCGCCCCCGGCCCGGTCAACAAGTTCACCCCGCCGACGGGCCCGGGCGTGCGCCTGGACTCCGGTGTGGAGAGCGGCTCGGTCATCGGCGGGCAGTTCGACTCGATGCTGGCCAAGCTGATCGTCACCGGCGCCAACCGCACCGAGGCGCTGGAGCGTTCGCGCCGCGCGCTGGCCGAGTTCGAGATCGAGGGCCTGGCCACCGTGATCCCGTTCCACCGCGCCGTGGTCGCCGACCCGGCCTTCATCGGTGACGACAACGGCTTCTCGGTGCACACCCGCTGGATCGAGACCGAGTGGGACAACACCGTCGAGCCGTTCACCGGCGGCGGCGAGGTCGACGCCGAGGAAGAGCAGCCGCGGCAGAAGGTGGTCGTCGAGGTCGGCGGCCGTCGTCTCGAGGTGTCGCTGCCCGGCGACATGGCCATCGGCAACGGCGGTGGGCCCGCCCACGGCGCCATCCGCAAGAAGCCCAAGGCGCGCAAGCGCGGTGGGCACGGCGGCGCCGCGGCCTCCGGCGATTCGGTGACCGCGCCCATGCAGGGCACCGTCGTCAAGGTGGCCGTCGAGGAGGGGCAGCAGGTTTCGGCCGGCGACCTGGTCGTGGTGCTCGAGGCCATGAAGATGGAGAACCCCGTCACCGCGCACAAGGACGGCACCGTCACGGGCCTGTCCGTCGAGGCCGGTGCCGCGGTCACCCAGGGCACCGTCGTCTGCGAGCTCAAGGACTGACACCCGCGCGGATCTGCCATGGAACCCGTCGAGATCAACGCCGGTAACTGGTATCTGCGGGCGGTGCGCGCCGACGAGCGGATCGACGACCGACCCTCGCTGGCCCAGCTCGGCGAGACCGCGACCGATTACGTCGGACGGGTCGAACGGCAGTGGGCGGACGACACCCGGTACGCCTGGGCGGTGTGTGAGCCCACCACGGGGGAGATGCTCGCCGAGGTGGCGCTGTGCCCGCGCACCGGTGCCATCGATACCCGCTGGCGCCCTGAGCACGACGAGGCGGCCCGCGCCGCGGCCGAGGCCGTGACGCGGTTCGCCGCCTCCTGCGGGATCACCGACCCGCACCTAAGGTCGTAGGCGTGTCCACGCCGAAGATCGTCACCGTCACCGGAGCCGCCGGCCAGATCGGCTACGCCGCGCTGTTCCGCATCGCCGCCGGGGCCATGCTGGGCCATGACACCCCGGTGATCCTGCGACTGCTGGAACTGCCCGCCTCCGTGCGCGCGGCCGAGGGCGTGGTGATGGAACTCGACGACGGCGCCTTCGGCCTGTTGGCCGGCACCGAGATCCACGACGATCCGGCCAAGGCGTTCGACGGGGTCGACGTCGCGCTGCTGATCGGGGCCAAGCCGCGCAGCAAGGGCATGGAACGGGCAGACCTGTTGTCCGCCAACGCGCAGATCTTCGCCAACGCGGGCAAGGCGCTCAACGACGGCGCGGCCGAGCAGGTGCGAATCCTGGTGGTGGGCAACCCGGCCAACACCAACGCGATGGTGGCCGCCGCGCACGCGCCGGACATCCCCGACGAGCGGTTCACCGCCCTGACCCGGCTGGACCACAACCGCGCGGTGGCCGCGCTGGCCCGGCACGCGCGGGTGCCGGTCACCGAGATCACCCGCATGTCGATCTGGGGGAATCACTCCCCCACCCAGTATCCGGACATCTTCCACGCCACCGTGGCCGGTCGGTCCGGCGCCGACTATGCGGCCGACACCCATTGGCTCAGCGACGATTTCATCCCCACCGTGGCCCGCCGCGGCACCGCGATCATCGAGGCGCGCGGTGCCAGTTCGGCCGCCTCGGCGGCCAACGGGGCCATCGACCACATCGACGACTGGATCCACGGCACCCCCGCGGACGACTGGACCTCGGTGGCGTTGCCGTCGCCCGGGATCTACGGGGTCGACGAGGGATTGGTGTGTTCGTTCCCGTGCCACTCGGTCGACGGCCGGTGGGCAATTGTCGAGGACCTCGACATCAACCCGTTCTCCCGGGCCCGCATCGAGGCCTCGGTCGCCGAACTGCGTTCCGAGCGTGACGCCGTGGCGGCGCTGGGCCTGCTGCCGTCCTGACGGCTCATCGGGTGTCGGCTCATCGGGTGTCGATGTCCTGGCCGCCGGCCAGGTCGGAACACTCGACGGCCACCACATCGGAGCGGGCGGCCAGGAAGTCGCGGGCGCCGTGGTCGCCGCGCAGGCTCGCGAGGACCGCCGGCCAGTGTGCGGCCGCGATGACGACGGGGTGACCCGGCCGGCCGGCGAAAACCGCGCGGGCCACGCCGGATTCGGACCCGCGCGCCGCCGCCAACAGCCGAGACACCACCGGGGCACCCACGTCCGGGGTGTCCACGACGTGCAGCACCGCGTAGCCGCCGTCGGCGGCGACCAACCCCGCGCGCACCGAGGCGCTCATCCCGTCGGCCCAATCTTCGGCGAGCACCGCGCGCGCCGGTGACGGCACCTCGACCACGGCCGCGCCCAGCACCACCAGCACCTCATCACAGCCGCCGTCGGTCAGGGCGCGCACCGCGCGGCGCAGCCAGTCCCCCTGCTCGGCAAGAACTTTCGGCATGCCATAGCGCGTTCCGGCGCCGGCCGCCAACACGATGCCCACGGCCGAGTTCGGTGCGGACACGCCGGCCTACTCCAACTGGTCGCGCAGCCGGCCCAGGGCCCGGGCCAGCAGCCGCGACACGTGCATCTGCGACACGCCGACCCGCTCGGCGATCTGGGTCTGGGTCATCGACTCGAAGAAGCGCAGCACCACCACAACCCGCTCGCGTTCGGGCAGCGATTCCAGCAGCGGCCGCAACGCCTCCCGGTTCTCGATCTGGTCGAGCGTGGTGTCCACGTCACCCAGGCTGTCGGCGATCGCGGGGGCGTCGTCGTCCCCACCGCCGCCGCTGTCGATCGACAGGGTGTTGTAGGAGCTGCCGGCCACCAGGCCCTCGACCACTTCGTTGCGGTCCATCTCCAACTCGGCGGCCAGCTCGCTGGGTGTGGGGGCGCGGCCGAGGCGTTGGGACAGCTCCGCGGTGGCGGTGCCCAGCCGCAGGTGCAGTTCCTTGAGCCGCCGCGGCACCTTCACCGACCAGCTGTTGTCCCGGAAGTGGCGGCGGACCTCGCCCATGATGGTCGGGACGGCGAACGACACGAAGTCCGATCCGGCGTTCACATCGAACCGGATGACGGCGTTGACCAGACCGACGCGCGCCACCTGCACCAGGTCGTCGCGCGGTTCCCCGCGACCGTCGAACCGTCGGGCGATGTGGTCGGCCAGCGGCAGGCATCGTTCCACGATCCTGTCGCGCTGGCGCCGGAACTGGGGCGAGTCCGCCTCCAGCGCCGCCAACTCCCGGAACATGTCCGGGACGTCGGCGTACTCAGAGCTCGATCGCCTGCGCGATCGGCGGGCAGAGGAAGTCACCTCGCGGGGCTCACTCGCCTCGTGGTCAGTGCGATGCCGAACACCGGCACTGCCCCCTCGACATCGTTGCCGTCGCGGAAGGTCCGCACGTCGTCGGTCAGCGAGGTCAGCACATGCCAGCTGAAGCTGCCGGACGGGAGGATGTCGTCGGTCGCGGTCGTCTCGGTGGAGACCTCCACGACGACCTCGTCGGGCCGCGGGTCGATCACCACCACCAGCGACGCCTCGGGTCCGGCGGATCGGATCAGCCGGGTGCAGGCCTCATCGACGGCGAGCCTAAGGTCGGCCACCGTGTCGAGGTCGAGATCCTCGAAGGTGCTCACCGCTCCGATGATGGTGCGCAATACCGCGAGACTCTCCAACTGTGCGGCCACTCGCACTTCGACCGCGCTGGCGGTCCGAGTGGAGCGGGAGTGGACGCGCGAGTCCGCGCTTTCGGCATTCGACATGTGGTGGCCTCCCGGCGATATCGAACCGAGACTACCGCAGCCCGGTGATCTGCTACGCACGCCGAGGACCCCGCGCCGACGTGCTGTTTCGGTCATCAATTGGTGTACAAGTCATCGTGGCAGCGAGTACCCCGACCGGGCCACGAACCAAACGCCGCGGGGCGACGAGTTGGTAACGTCCCGGCGACGGCCAATGCTCCTCTCGCCGAATGTCCTTCGCACCGCCGCGCCGAACTCAGTCACCGAGGATCGGTCCGATCATCGCGGGGATCCCCATCAGCGTGATCAGCATCACCATCATCAGGAACCAGCCCGCGCCCTGCCATCCCCACCACGTGCCCCGGGCGCGCCACACCCGGAAGGTGCGGTAGAACGCCCACAGTCCCGAGGCCATCAGGATCGCCGGCGCACCGAGGCCCAGCACCGTGCGCTGCGGCGCACCGCAGGCGAACGAGTCGGCGTCGGAGGTGGCGCCGTCGCAACCGCCGACCCACACCGCGGCGATGACCAGGAACACCACCCCGATCACCGTGGCGATCGCGGCGAACCGGATGGCCGAGCGGACCTCGTCGTCTTCCTGTCCCAGTCGATCGCCGCCGCGCCGCTGTGGGGTGCTCATGGTCTTCGTGTCCTCTTCGTCTCGTTCGCCCTCGACATACCGTTCACACGCGAAATCCCCCGGGGACGGGGTGATTGCCGGGTTCCCGCCGGGCCACACCGGTAAACCTCGGAGTTGTCGGGACCCACACCTAGGATCCGAGGCGTGGTGCGGCGCAACATCCTCCGGCTGACGAAGCTGTACGTCGCCGCGGCCGTCGCGATCGCCGTAGGCGCCTACCTGTGCGGGCTGGACGCGCGGCTCAGCATCGGCATCGGCGCCGCGGTTCCGCTGGCTCTGTACGCCGCGCCGCGGTTCCTGCGCGGCACGCTGACCGGGGTGCGCACGCCGGGGCGCCGGGAGCATCCCGCAGAAGCGATGTCCGGGTTGGAGTTCGAGGATTCCGTCGCCCGGGTCGCGCGCAGCTGCGGCGTCCCGGTGATCATGACCCCGCTCTCGGGGGACTGGGGTGTCGACCTCATCGTCGGCGCCCGCCCCAATCGCGTTGCGATCCAATGTAAACGGCAGTCCCGGCCGGTGGGGCCCGCGGCGGTGCAGGAGGTGGTGGCCGGCGCCCCGATGCAGGACTGCGCCGCGACCATGGTGGTGTCCAACCAGAGCTTCACCCCGGCCGCCGTCCAGCTCGCCGAACTGCACGGCTGCGTTCTGGTCGGCGGCCCCGATCTGCGGTATCTGCGGGCCACCATCCGGCGGCTGACCGCACCGGGTGCGCGCACCGATTAGAGCGCGGCGCGGACCGCCTCGACGGCGGTGTCGAGTTCCTGGCGGCCCACCGTCAACGCCGGCCGGAACCGCACCGAGTCCACGCCGCTGCCCAGCATGACCACGCCGCGGTCCCACAGCCGGCGCAGCAACTCGTCGCGGTGCTCGGCCGAGGGCAGGCTGAACGCACACATCAGGCCGCGGCCGCGCGGATCGAGCACGGTGTCGGGGAAGTCCCGGGACAGCTCTTGTAACCGGCCCAGCAGATGGGCACCCATGCGGGCCGCATTGTCGAAAAGCGACTCGGCTTCGATGGTTTCCAGGATGCGTCGGCTGCGCACCATGTCGACGAGGTTGCCGCCCCAGGTGGAGTTGATCCGCGAGCTGACCCGGAACACGTTGTCGGCGACAGCGTCGATGCGACCGCCGGCCATCACCCCGCACACCTGGGTCTTCTTGCCGAACGCCACCAGATCGGGCTGCACTCCCAATTGCTGGTAGGTCCAGGCGGTTCCGGTGATGCCGCACCCGGTCTGCACCTCGTCGAAGACCAGCAGCGCGTCGAACTCGTCGCACAGCGCCCGCATGGCGGCGAAGAACTGCGGCCGGAAGTGCCGGTCACCGCCCTCGCCCTGGATGGGTTCGGCGATGAAGCACGCGATGTCGTGCGGGTGGGCCTCGAAGGCCGCGCGGGCCTGCCGCACCGCCGCCGCCTCGGCCGCGGCGACATCGACGCCCGGGCGCAGGTAGGGCGCGTCGATGCGCGGCCAGTCGAACTTCGGGAACCGCGCGACCTTCGCCGGATCGGTGTTGGTCAGCGACATCGTGTACCCGGAGCGGCCGTGGAAGGCGCCGCGCAGGTGTAGCACCTTGGTGCCCAGGGCCGGGTCGATCCCGCGGGCCTCGTTGAACCGGCTCTTCCAGTCGAAGGCCGCCTTGAGCGCGTTCTCGACGGCCAGAGCGCCGCCGTCGATGAAGAACAGGTGCGGCAGCGCGGGGTCCCCGAGTACGCGGGCGAAGGTGTCGACGAAGCGGGCCATCGGCACGGTGTAGATGTCGGAGTTCGACGGTTTGTTGATCGCGGCGGCGGCCAACTCGGCCCGGAACCCGGGGTCATCGGCGAGCGCGGGATGGTTCATGCCCAACGCGGACGAGGCGTAGAAGGTGAACATGTCCAGATGGCGTCGGCCGGTGCGGGCGTCGACCAGGTAGGAGCCGTTGGACTCCGCGAGGTCGAGCACCAAGTCCATCCCGTCGGCCAGCAGATGCCGAGCCACCACCTCCGGCACGGCCGTCGAGGTCACTTGACGGGGCCGAAAGTCACTCCGGTCAGGAATAAATTCGGTCATAGGCCCCATGTTACCGAAACTATTTCTTCCAACCTGGGATTTTGCGCCAGGAAAATCGGTAACAACACCGCCACGCGGCCACCCCGCCAAGGCCCCCAAGCGTTCATCACGACGACGCTACGTTTTTATGGCAAAAATGGATCAGCGGCGGAACTATTACGGTATGAAATGCCGGTCGCTGTAGAACGTCTGTAGGATGATCGTGCTGCGCGTCTTGACGTTGGCCGCGGTGCGGATTCGCTGAAGCAACCCCTCCAGCGCCCGAGCGGACTCCACGTGGACCAACAACACGTAGCTGTCCTCGCCGGCCACCGAATGACACGACTCGATTTCTGGGAGGTGCTCCAACCGTGCGGGTGCATCGTCGGGTTGGGAAGGGTCCAGCGGCGTGATGGCCACGAACGCCGACAACTGCTTGCCCACCGCATCGGGCGCCACGCGCGCCGCGTACCCCGCGATCACCCCGCGCGACTCCAGCCGGCGCACCCGCGACTGCACCGCCGAGACCGACAGCCCCGCCGTGGAGGCCAGATGCGCCAGGGTGGTGCGGCCGTCGGCAACGAGCTCACGCAGCAGGGCCCGGTCGATGTCATCGAGCTCATCTGCGGCCATTGCCGGAGACTATCGCAGCCGGGCCGCCCGATGAGCCCATCGCCCCACATCCCAATCTGGCAATTGCGCGCCCGGTTCGCCGCGGCGCTGTCGGCGATGTACGGCGCCGAGGTGCCCGCCTACACGACGCTGGTGGCCGTCAGCGCCGAGGTCAACGCCGCGTACGTGGCATCGCATCCGCACGCCCAACGGCTGGGTTCGCTGGACCGGGTCACCGCCGAGCGCCACGGCGCGATCCGGGTCGGCACGGCCCGCGAAATCGGCGAGGTGGCAACCCTGTTCGCCGCCTTCGGCATGCATCCGGTGGGGTTCTACGACCTGCGCGACGCGGCCTCCCCGGTCCCCGTGATCTCCACCGCGTTCCGGCCCACCACCCCCGACGAGTTGGCGCGCAATCCGTTTCGCGTGTTCACCTCCGTGCTGGCCACCGCCGACCGCCGCTTCTTCGGCGACGAACTTCGCGCGCGGGTGGAGCACTTCCTGAGCCGGCGCAGCCTGTTCGACCCGGACCTGATCGCCCGCGCCGGCCGGATCGGGGCCGCCGGTGGGTGCCCGGCCGAGACCGCCGATCAGTTCGTCGCCGACGCGGTCGCGGCCTTCGCCCTGTCCCGGGAACCGATCGATAAGGCGTGGTACGACGAACTCGCGGCGGTCTCGGCCGTCGCCGCCGACATCGCCGGGGTGACCACCACGCACGTCAACCACCTGACGCCGCGAGTCCTCGACATCGACGAGTTGTACCGGCGGATGACCGCGCGCGGGATCGCGATGATCGACGCCATCCAGGGGCCGCCGCGCATCGACGGACCCGCTGTCCTGTTGCGGCAGACATCGTTTCGGGCGCTGGCCGAACCTCGCCGCCTTCGACACCCCGACGGCTCGGTGCACGAGGGCCCCCTGCGGGTGCGATTCGGCGAGGTGGAGGCCCGTGGCGTCGCGCTGACCCCGGCGGGCCGACAGCGCTACGACGCGGCGATGGCCGCTCCCGACCCGGCGGCCACCTGGGGCGAGCACTTCCCGGCCACCGATCGCGAGTTCGCCGACCAGCAACTCGCCTACTACGTCGGCGGCGATCCCACCAAACCGGTTGTCTACGAGGACTTTCTGCCCGCCTCGGCGGCCGGCATCTTCCGCTCCAATCTGGACAGCGAGGCGCGCCGCACCGCGGGCGACGATGACGTTGACGACGACGACATTGACGACGATGACTCGGAGTACTCGGAGCAGTGGCTGGCCGGTGCGCTCGGTCGCGAACTGCTCGACCCCTACGCCCTCTACCAGAAAGCGGCAGAATGTCCACCATGAAGTTCCCCGCCCTCACCCTGCCCGACATCGCCGGCCTGCGCGACCGGGCCCGCGCCGCGCTGCGCTCCGTCGGCGCCGACCCGGTCCTCGGTGATCTCGACGGGCCGGGCCTGCCGGCGGGCACGCCGATCACCGGCGAGTTCCTGTTCCGGGTGGCCGAATCCACCCCCGCCGACGCCAAGGCCGCGATATCCCAAGCGGCTCAGGCTTTCACCCGCTGGCGCACCACCCCGGCCCCGGTCCGCGGCGCGCTGGTGGGCCGGCTCGGCGAACTGCTCACCGAGCACAAGAGCGCGCTGGCCGAACTGGTGACCATCGAGGTGGGCAAGATCGGCTCCGAGGCGCTCGGCGAGGTCCAGGAGATGATCGACGTCTGTCAGTTCGCGGTGGGGCTGTCCCGGCAGCTCTACGGCAAGACCATCGCCTCCGAGCGGCCCGGCCACCGCCTGATGGAGACCTGGCACCCGCTCGGCGTCGTCGGCGTCATCACGGCCTTCAACTTCCCGGTGGCGGTGTGGGCGTGGAACACCGCGGTGGCCCTGGTCTGCGGCGACACCGTGGTGTGGAAGCCCTCGGAACTGACGCCCCTGACCGCCATCGCCTGCCAGGCACTGCTCGAGCGCGCCGCCGCCGACGTCGGCGCCCCCGCGGAGGTCAGTCGGCTCCTGCTGGGTGGTCGCGACCTCGGCGAGGCCCTCGTCGACGATCCCCGCGTCGCGCTGCTCAGCGCCACCGGTTCGGTGCGAATGGGCCGCGAGGTCGGCCCGCGCGTGGCACAGCGCTTCGGGCGATCCCTGCTCGAACTCGGCGGCAACAACGCAGCGGTGGTGACCCCGGCGGCCGACCTGGATCTCGCGGTGCGCGGCATCGTGTTCGCCGCGGCCGGCACCGCGGGTCAACGGTGCACCACGCTGCGCCGGCTGATCGCGCACCGGTCGGTGGCCGACACCCTCGTCGAGCGCATCGCCACGGCGTATCGCAGTCTGCCGGTGGGTGACCCATTCTCGTCGGACACGTTGGTCGGGCCGCTGATCCACGAGACCGCGTATCGGTCCATGGTGGGTGCGCTGGAGCAGGCCGGCGCCGACGGCGGCGAGGTGCTCGGCGGAGAGCGGCACGCCTCCCCCGAGGCGTGTTACTACGTCTCGCCCGCGCTGGTGCGGATGCCCGGGCAGACCGCGGTGGTGCACGACGAGACGTTCGCCCCGCTGCTGTACGTGCTGACCTACGACACCCTGGACGAGGCGATCGCACTGAACAATGCGGTCCCGCAGGGCCTGTCCTCGGCGATCTTCACCACCGATGTCCGCGAGGCGGAGCGGTTCTTGGCCGCCGACGGCTCCGACTGCGGCATCGCCAACGTCAACATCGGCACCTCGGGCGCCGAGATCGGCGGGGCCTTCGGCGGCGAGAAGCAGACCGGCGGCGGGCGCGAATCCGGATCCGACTCGTGGAAGGCCTACATGCGCCGCGCCACCAATACCGTCAACTACTCCTCGGAACTGCCGCTGGCCCAAGGTGTGCAGTTCGGCTAGCCCTGACGGCGCAACCCCAGCCGGAAACCCTTGGGCAGCACCGTGAGCCGTTCCGACACCGCCAGCTGATAGGCCGGATCGGCAACCAGGTCGTAGCGGCGAATCAGCATACCGAGCAGCAGGACCGCCTCGTGCAAGGCGAATTGTCGTCCGATACAGGAGCGTTCGCCGGTGCCGAACGGCTTGTACAGCGTGCCGGGCCGGGCGCGCAGCTGCTCGGGGGCAAACCGGTCGGGGTCGAACTGATCGACCGGGGCCAGGCCCGGGCCGGTCCAGCGCGGGTCGCGGTGCAGCGTTCCCGTCAGCGCCAGCACCCACTGGCCCTTGCGGATCGGGTAGGTGCCGGCCAGCACGGTATCCGCGCGGGCCTGCCGGTAATAGCCGGGCACGGTGGGCTGCAGCCGCAGCGACTCGTCGAGTACCCGTCGCACATACCGCAGCTTGGCGATCTGTTCGAACTCCGGGCGCTGCGACTCGCCCCACACCTCATCGACCTCGGCGCGCGCCCGCGCGAACACCTCGGGATGGGTGGACAGGAAGTACAGCGCGAAAGACAAGGCACCGGAGGTGGTTTCATGACCGGCGATCAGGAAGTTGATCAGCTGGTAGCGGATGTTGGCCTCGTCGAGGCGGGGCCGGCCGTCGGCGTCCGGAGTCAGCATGAGCTCCAACAGGTCGTCGTGGTGACCCGGCCCCTCGGCGCGGCGCGCCGCGATGATGTCGTCGGCGATGGCATGCAGATTGGCCGCGTACCGGCGGACCCGTCGCTCGTAGGCGTTGGCGACAAAGCGCGGCAGGTAGGTCTGCCGCAGCACCCCCACCTTGTCCGAGCCCCGCAGCGCGGCCACCATGTTGTCGACGAACGGATGTATGCCGTCGGAGGCGAACGCGTCGAAGGAGTAACCGGCCGCGCAGCGACCGATGGTTTCGAGCGTGACCCGGGTGGTGTCGGCGGAGACCTCCATGGTGGTTCCGTTATCCGCGTGGGCGTCCCAGGAGTCGATCAACTCGGTGCCCACGTCGACCATGGTCGGGTGGTAGCGCCGCATCGCCGCCTGGGTGAAGGCGGGCATCAGCAGTTCGTGCGCACGACGCCAGTTCGGTTCGTCGTTGTAGGCGGTGAACAGGCCGTCGCCGCCGACGATCCGCAGCGCGACGATCTCCGGGCCCAGGTGCTTGCAGAACCGCTTCTCGTCGTTGAGGTCGGTGACGACCTCGGCGCCGGCGGCCACCACATACCGCGCGCCCATGAACGCGAATTCAAAGATCGGCCCCAGCTGGGCCGCGTAGTCGATCGCCGAGCCGGTGGGCTCGTTGCCGCGAAAGGTCAGGATGTCGCCGAGCAGCGGAACCCGCTTGGGCGGGCGCGGAATCCGCGCATCCCGCAGGGCCTCGCCCGCAGCACGCCGGTCGGTTTCGGAGGCAACGGCGATCATGTGTCCAGACTCCGGCGTTGTTGTACATGTGTCAAGTAGTATCCCCGACATGTCCGGAAAGGCCCGCCGTCGATTGTCCCCCGACGACCGTCGCAGCGAACTGCTCGCGCTGGGCGCGGAGGCCTTCGGACAGCGCCCCTACGACGAGGTGCGCATCGACGAGATCGCCGAGCGCGCCGGCGTCTCCCGCGCGCTGATGTACCACTACTTCCCCGACAAGCGCGCGTTCTTCGCCGAGGTCATCCGCAACGAGGGCGAACGGCTCTTCGAGGCCACCAGCACCCCGCCGCGGCCCGGCCAGACCTTGTTCGAGCGGTTGCGCACCGGTGTGCTGGCCTACCTCGACTATCACGAGCGCAATCCGCACGGATCGTGGGCGGCACACGTCGGGCTGGGTCGCACCGACCCGGTACTCGTCGGCGTCGACAGCGCCGACAACGAGCGGCAGATGCAGCGCATCATGGCGGCCGTGCTCGAAGTCGCCGGCGATCTGGACGACAAGGTCGAACGTGATCTTCAGGTCATCGTCTACGGCTGGCTGGCCTTCACCCTCGAGATCTGCCGGCAGCGGATCATCGACCCCTCACTGGATGCGCACCGGCTCGCCGATTCGGCGGCACACACCCTGTTGGATGCGGTGGCGCGGGTGCCCGGGATTCCCGACGCGCTGCGCGAACACCGCTGAGGTCGGTCAGCGACGACCGCCCCGCCCGCCGCCGCCGCGCCCCGGCAGGTCATTGTTCGGCCGGTTCGGACGGGAAATCCCGCCGTCGAAATCCGGGTCCAACACAATCCCGTAGTCGAAACCGTCGTAGTCGCAGTACCAGTCGAAGTCACACGGGTGGGACACCGAGCCCGGCCCTTGGCCGGTGTTGCTGCCGCGGGTGTCGCCCTGGGAGCACAGCACCGTTCCGTTCGAACTGACGCAGTCCGCCGAGGCCGGCGGGCTGGCGAAGACCCCGAGTACCGGCGCGACGGCAACCGCGGCAACCGCCGCGGCCGCTGTCCAGGAGTCAGTCAGTGAGCGGAACACCGCACCTGGCTCGGAAATCCATCATGGGCTGCCGAATGGCCGTGAGCTCGTTGCGTACTTGCGGATTGGCGTCCAGGTAAGCCGAGATCTGCTCGGTCCGTTGCTCCTTCGGCTGGCCCTTGAGGCTGGTGAAGAACGCATTGACGGGCGGATGAGTGAACATATAGGCCGACATCGAGGCCGAGACCCCCGACATGATCCCGGTCATGTCCCCCACCGAGCAGTTCGGCGGTGGGGGCGGCGGCGGCGGATCCTCCGCGAACGCTGCCGGCGCCGCGGTGAGCATCGCGCCGGCGGCGAGGGCCGCGGCAATTGCAGATCGAACGAAAACGGACATACCCGCTCCTTTACGTAGTCGGCTCTGGCGCAAGTTGGAGACCACGGCCGTCACCTCCGGCCGCCGCGGTCGCGGTCACGGTCGCGGTCTGGTCGGTCGCGGTCGGGGCGTTCGCGATCCGGTAGGTCGTTGTCCACGTGGGGGCGGTCCGGCCCCTCGTCGAGCAGCACGCCCAGATCGTCGTCGTTGCAGTACCAATCGAAATCGCACCACGGGTAGGTGCTCTCGGCGATCCCCGGCAGGGGACCGTCGCTCGGACTCGCCACCGCCGGGCCGGATACCAGCAGCGCGGCCGTGACGCCGGCGGCCAATACCGCGAGGGGGAACGCCTTGCGCATCAGTGTCTCCTGCCCGAGAGGTCGGATCGGTCCGCCAAGTGCAGGAACTGATGGCCACGAGCGCTGTGCACCCGTGGCCTACCCCGACTTTGCTGTGAGCAATGTAAACCGCCGGTGGCGCCTCGACATCACCCAGAATGGGGGAAATTCCCACGCGCGGCACTCAACTGGTCAACAGCCCCACCCGCTTCGCCTCGGCCACCGCCTCGGCGCGAGAGGCCACCGCCAGCTTCCGGTAGATCGAGGTCACCTGGCTCTTCACGGTCTCGCGCCCGATCATCAACTGCGCGGCGATGCTCTGCAACGACAGATGCGTTGCCAAATACGGCAAGAGTCGCAGTTCGGCGGCGGTCAACGGTTTACGGCCGCCGCCGATCGACAGGACCCGGACCCGTTCGAGCCGGCGAAGCAATGCCACCGCCGCCGGCTCGCGTCGCCCGGCCCGGTCCCCCTCCTCGAGGTGGCGCGTCATCACCTCCCGGTCCCCGATCACCGCGGCCGACCAGGCCAGCAGGCCGTGACCGAGCAGCGCCGTACGCGCCGCGAGATTGCCCAGCTTGCCCAGGAGACGCTCGGTGAGCACGATCGACTCCCGTGCCGCCGCGACCTTCCCGGTGCGTGCCTCGATGAGGGCGCTGACCCCGTAGGTGACGATGAGCGGGACGACATCGCTGAGGTCGTAGGCGTCGGCGATAACGCGCGCCGCGGTTCCGCGCGCCACGCAGCCGGCCTCGTCGCCGCCACCGAGATCCAACAGGGCCAGGTGCGACAACGCGGCGGCCTGGAAGCCGGGCAGCTCGTCGAGCACCGGCAACGCCGACTCCAGCAACTCCCGCGCCCGATCGGCGTTGTCCAGCATCGCTTCCGCAGCGCCCAGCATGATCGTCCCCGTACCCCACCACGGGTTCACGGTGCAGTCCCCCGCCGCGCGCACGGTCTCGGCGTGGCGCACCACCTCGTGCACCCCGCCCGTACTGACCAATGAACTCACCAGTGCGACAGCAACTTTGACCGACGGCGTGCCGTCGGCCAGCGGACCGCCCCGGTCGGCGCGAGCCGCCAGCATCAGCGAGCGCTGGATCAATGCGGCGTCGCCGGTCGTGACGCCCAGCCACGCACAGGCAATGGCCGCATCGGGATGCTCGGCCACGGTGCGCTCGTCGAGCAGTGCCACGCGGCGAGCCAGCAGTCCGCCGCGGCCGTCGAAACCCAACCGCACGGCTTCGCGCCCCGCCAGCGCCGCTGCATATCTGCGGTCCCCGCCGAGCACCGCACACGCCATCGCGGCATCGAGATCGCCCTGCCGGTCCAGCATTCGGCCGGCCCGCCCGGCCAGCACCCGAAGCCGGGCCGGGTCGGTCAAGCGCAGCCGGTGCCGCAGCAGATCACCGAGCAGACTGTGGTAGCGGAACCAAACTCCCTCGGCATCAAGGAATATCACGAAGAGATTGCCCGAACTGCGGAGCCGCTCCAGCCGCCGTGCCGAATCGGTACGGGCGAGCACCGCGGCCCCGGAAAATCGCTCCAGGACCGCAGATTCCGTCAAGAACGTCACCGTGGCCGGATCGAACTGGCCGAGTACCTCCTCCAGGAGGTAGTCGGCCAGCAACGGGTGGCTGCCGGTCAACGCGACGGGGTCGGCGCCGTCCCGCGTCGCCAGCGCGACGAGGGCCACCGCCGCCGCCCAGCCCTCGCACCTATCCAGAACCGATGAGAAGTCGGCGTCGTCGCACCGCCCACCGAGGCCGGAAAAGACCTGCGTCGCCTCGTCTTCGGACAACGCCAGATCGGTGATGTCCACCTCGACGAGTTTGCCGCCCAGCCGGAGCCGGGCCGCGTGCACCGCCGGTAGGTGGCGACCCACCAGGACCACAGTCAGTGATATCGGCGCCTCGGTGATCAACGCCGCCAACGCAAGCCGGGCCGGCGACGCCGACAGTTCGTGGACGTCATCGATCACCAGAACCAGGGGCTCGCACTCCTCCAACGCCCAAACCAGCGCCGGCACCAACTGCGTCAGCGGATTGCGGCCGGGTCCGCGCAGGTAGCCCAGCGCGGCGCGGTCCAGCGGCCGGACCCGATCGAGCGCCGTTGCAACGTGCAACAGCAGGTGCACCGGATCGTCGTCGAGGCGGTCGAGGCGCAGCCACGCGAACAGCCTGGGATCGGCGTCATCCCACTGATTGACGGCGGTGGTCTTGCCGTAGCCCGCCGGCGCCAGCACCGTGACCAGATCGCCGCCCCGGGTGCCCAGCAACGCCTTCACGATGGCGGTCCGGGGCACGCTTTGGTCGGGCGTACCGGGCCGCCCGATCGTGGCCGCCGGAATGAGCGGCTGCCAGTCCCCCGCCACCACGGAGAAATCGTATACACGGCGTGGTGACCTGCGCGGCGCTACGACAACGCGAACACGACGCAATATTTGTCGGGCACTCTTGGCACCATGGAGGGGTGGCCCGCCGAGTTGATCCGCTGGCTCGCTTCGGCGAGCTCACCCGGGATTGGTTCGCGGGCACCTTCTCCGCCCCCACCCCGGCGCAGGCCCAGGCCTGGGCGGCGATCGCCGACGGCGAGAACACCCTGGTCATCGCCCCCACCGGCTCCGGTAAGACGCTGGCGGCGTTCCTCTGGGCCATCGACCGGCTGGCCCAGGATCCGCGGGCCACACCCAGCACCCGGGTGCTCTACATCTCCCCGCTCAAGGCGTTGGCCGTCGACGTCGAACGCAACCTGCGAACCCCGCTGACCGGAATTGGCCGGATCGCCGAGCGCAACGATCGACCGGCCCCCGCCATCAGCGTCGGCGTGCGTTCCGGCGACACCCCGCCCAACCGCCGCCGCGAGCTGATCGCCAAGCCGCCCGACATCCTGATCACCACGCCCGAGTCGCTGTTTTTGATGCTGACCTCGGCCGCGCGTGAGTCGCTGACCGGCGTGCAGACGGTCATCATCGACGAGGTGCACGCAGTGGCGGGCACCAAGCGCGGCGCCCACCTGGCGCTGTCGCTGGAACGCCTCGATGCCCTCCTCGAGGCCCCCGCGCAGCGGATCGGGCTGTCGGCCACCGTACGGCCGGCCGAGGAGGTGGCCCGGTTCCTGTCCGGCTCCGCGGCGGGCCCGACCACCATCGTCGCGCCGCCGGCGACCAAGACCTTCGACCTCAGCGTGCAGGTTCCCGTGCCGGACATGACCACCCTGGCCGAGGGTTCCATCTGGCCCGATGTCGAGGAACGCATCGTCGATCTCATCGAGGCGCACAACTCCTCGATCGTGTTCGCCAACTCGCGGCGGCTGGCCGAGCGGCTCACCGCCCGCCTCAACGAGATTCACGCCGAGCGACTCGGCTCGGACAGTCCGGACGACAGTCCGACACCGCGCAACCCGACGGTGGCCGGCGGCGCCCCGGCCTACGTCATGGCCAGCGGGCAGACCTTCGGCGCCGAACCGCTGTTGGCGCGCGCCCACCACGGCTCGGTGTCCAAGGAGTCGCGCGCCGAGGTCGAAAACGCGCTCAAGAGCGGCCAACTCAAGGCCGTGGTGGCCACCTCGAGTCTGGAGTTGGGCATCGACATGGGCTCGGTGGACCTGGTGATCCAGGTCGAGACCCCGCCCTCGGTGGCCAGCGGCCTGCAGCGCATCGGCCGCGCCGGGCATCAGGTCGGCGAGATCAGTCAGGGTGTGCTGTTCCCCAAACACCGCACGGACCTGATCGGGTGCGCGGTGACCGTGCAGCGCATGCTCGCCGGGGCGATCGAGGCCATGCGGGTGCCCACCAACCCGCTCGACGTGCTGGCCCAACACACGGTGGCCGCCAGCGCCCTGGAACCGCTCGACGCCGACGTGTGGTTCGACACGGTGCGGCGCAGCGCCCCGTTTGCGACGTTGCCGCGCAGCGCCTTCGAGGCCACCCTGGAACTGTTGAGCGGCAAGTACCCGTCAACCGAGTTCGCCGAGTTGCGGCCGCGGGTTGTCTACGACCGCGACACCGGCACCCTGACGGCGCGGCCCGGCGCCCAGCGGCTGGCCGTCACCTCCGGCGGCGCCATCCCGGACCGCGGGCTGTTCACGGTGTACCTGGCCAGCAACGCCGACACCGAAAAGCCCTCTCGGGTAGGTGAACTCGACGAGGAGATGGTCTACGAGTCGCGCCCCGGCGATGTGATCTCGCTGGGCGCCACCAGTTGGCGGATCACCGAGATCACCCACGACCGGGTACTGGTGGTCCCCGCCCCCGGTGAGCCGGCCCGGCTGCCGTTCTGGCGCGGCGACGGGGTGGGCCGACCGGCCGAACTCGGGGCCGCGATCGGCGAGTTCACCGGCGAGCTGGCGCGCCTGGACCGCGAGGCGTTCACACAGCGCTGTCAGACGATCGGCTTCGACGACTACGCAGGAGACAACCTGTGGCAACTCCTCGACGAACAGAAGACCGCCACCGGCACCGTCCCGTCGGACAGCGCGCTGCTGGTGGAGCGGTTCCGCGACGAACTCGGCGACTGGCGCGTCATCCTGCACTCGCCGTACGGGCTGCGGGTGCACGGACCGCTGGCGCTGGCGGTCGGCAAGCGGATCTACGAGCGCTACGGCATCGACGAGAAGCCCACCGCCTCCGACGACGGCATCATCGTGCGCCTGCCCGACACCCTCAACGGACCCGAAACCGCCCCCGGGGCCGACATTTTCGTGTTCGAACCCGACGAGATCGAGCCGCTGGTCACCGCCGAGGTCGGCGGCTCGGCGCTGTTCGCGTCCCGCTTCCGGGAATGCGCCGCCCGCGCGCTGCTGCTGCCGCGCCGCCACCCCGGCAAGCGGTCCCCGCTGTGGCATCAGCGCCAACGGGCCGCGCAACTGCTCGACGTGGCCCGGCACTACCCCGACTTCCCCATCGTCCTCGAGGCCGTGCGGGAGTGCCTGCAGGACGTCTACGACGTACCGAGCCTGGTCGAACTGATGGGCCGCATCGCGCAGCGCCGGGTGCGCGTCACCGAGGTCGAGACCACCACCCCGTCGCCGTTCGCGGCGTCGCTGCTGTTCGGCTACGTCGGGGCATTCATGTACGAGGGCGACAGCCCGCTGGCCGAACGGCGCGCGGCCGCACTGGCCTTGGACCCCACCCTGCTGGCCGAACTGCTGGGCCGCATCGAGTTGCGCGAGCTGCTCGACGCCGACGTCATCGCCGCGACCACCCGCCAACTGCAGCACCTCACCGCCGAACGGGCCGTCCGCGACGCCGAGGGCGTCGCCGACCTGCTGCGACTGCTGGGTCCGTTGACCGCCGAGGAGATCGTCGCGCGCGCCGGCGGCGCCGCGGTCGATGAGTGGCTGGCGGGCCTGCGGGCGGCCAAGCGGGCGCTGCCGGTCTCCTACGCCGACAACCAGTGGTGGGCCGCGGTGGAGGACATCGCCCGGCTGCGCGACGGGGTCGGGGTGGCGGTGCCGGTCGGCGTGGCCACGGCGTTCCTCGAACCCGTCGTCGACCCGCTCGGCGAACTGCTGAGCCGCTACGCGCGCACCCACGGGCCGTTCACCACCGCCGAGGCCGCGGCGCGGTTCGGGCTGGGCCTGCGGGTGGCCGCCGATGTGCTGGGCCGCCTCGCCGTCGACGGCAAGCTGGTGCGCGGCGAGTTCACCGACCTCCCCACCGATACGGGCCACGGCGACCAGTGGTGCGACGCGGAGGTGCTGCGCATCCTGCGGCGGCGGTCGCTGGCGGCGCTGCGCGCCCAGATCGAGCCGGTCAGCACCGCCGCCTACGCCCGCTTCCTGCCGGCCTGGCAGCAGGTGGGCGACGAGGCGGTGAGCGGTGTGGACGGGCTGGCCATCGTGATCGATCAGCTGGCCGGAGTGCCGATGCCGGCCTCCGCGATCGAACCGCTGATCTTCGGGCAGCGGGTGCGCGACTATCAACCGGCGATGCTGGACGAACTGCTGGCCTCCGGCGAGGTCATCTGGTCCGGCGCCGGCGCGCTGTCCACCGGCGACGGCTGGATCGCGTTCCACGCCGCGGATGCGGCGCCGCTGTCGTTGGCACCCCCGACCGAGGTCGAGCACACCGACGCCCACCGCGCCATCCTGGAGGTGCTCGACGGCGGCGGCGCGTACTTCTTCCGGCAACTGAGCGCCGATGGACTCGGCTCCGAGGAACTCAAAGAAGCGCTGTGGCAACTGATCTGGGCCGGCCACGTCACCGGCGACACGTTCGCGCCGGTGCGGGCGCTGCTGGCCGGCC
>JAEWRC010000114.1 GCA_023460175.1 Actinomycetes bacterium | reverse complement strand
TGTCACCCGGGCGGTCCTCGCGGGCGATCACCACCGCCTGATCGACCCCGTCCAGCCGGGCCAACGCCGTTTGCACCTCACCCAACTCGATGCGGTAACCCCGGATCTTGACCTGCTCATCAGCGCGGCCCAGGTACTCCAACTGCCCGTCGTCGCCCCACCGCACCAGATCCCCGGTGCGATACATACGTGTTCCTGGTGCTCCCGCACCGACGAACGGGCACGCCACGAAGCTCGACGCCGTCAATCCGGGCCGGCGGGCATAGCCCGAGGCCACCCCGGCACCGGCGATATACAACTCACCCACGACCCCTTCGGGAGCGGGACGCAGCCACTTGTCGAGTACGAAGGCCGCCGCACCCGGCACCGGGCCGCCGATCGGAGCCACGGGGTCACCGGCCTGCAGTCGCCCGCTCATGGCGGCGTAGATCGCGGTCTCGGTGGGGCCGTAGGCGTTGATCATCACCCGCCCACCGGTCGCCCAGCGATCCACCAACTCCGTCGGACAGGCCTCCCCGGCCACCACCAACGTCGCCGACTCCAGCCCCTCCGTCGACAGCATTCCGGCCGCCGACGGCGTCAGGCACAGCACGCTGACCTTCTCGGTGATCAGCAGATTACGCAGCTCATCCGGCGAACCCGCCACCGATTCGGGCACCACCACCAGTCGGCCGCCGTGCAGCAGCGCACCCCAGATCTCCCACACCGACACGTCAAACACCAACGAATGCCACTGCGACCACACCTGCCCTGGGCCTTCCGGCAGCTCGGCGTGGAAGCCCTCCACCAGCTGGGTCACGTTGTGATGCGTGACGGCAACAGCTTTGGGCACACCCGTCGTCCCCGACGTGTACGTCATGTACGCCAGATCGTCGGGCCGCGGCAGGGGCAAGGGACTGTGGGGCCGGTCGTCCGCGACCGGTTCATCGACCTCGAACACGGGCACATCGGCCCCGTCCACGCGCACGCGTAGTTCCGTCGTCGTCAGAATCGCCAACGCCTCGGCATCGTGCAGCATGAACTCGATCCGGGAGTCCGGATGGGCGGGGTCGATCGGAAGGTAGGCCGCCCCCGTCTTGAGCACCGCCAGGATCGACAGGATCGCCTCGGCCGAACGCGGGATCAACATGGCCACCGTCGCACCCGCGCGGGCACCGTGCTCCACCAGCAGGTGCGCCAACCGATTGGCGGACTCGTCCAATTCCCGATACGTCCACGACCGGTCCCCGCACACCAGGGCCACGGTCTCCGGCGCGCGGTCCACCTGCGCGCCGAACAGCTCGGGTATCGACCTCGGCGTCGGGCCCGGCTCGGTCAGAGCCGCCCGGTTGCCCCACTCATCGATCAGGTCATGCTCGTCGTCGTCGATCGCGTCGAACGACAACAACTTTCGAGTGGTATCGACTCCCATGGCTACCCCCTTGAGGCTCCCCTGCTCATGTCACGACTCCCCCGTGGCCGCCGTCATGTTCTCCAGTACCCGGCGGAAGCGCTTGACCAGCTTCTGGATACGTGCCGAGTTCAACACCCCGGCGTCGTACTCGACCCGCAGGCCCAACTCATGACCGGGTACGGCCTGCACTGACAGCGGGTAGTGGTTGAACTCGCGGTTGGTGAAATCGGTGATGGTCAACTCGCGGACACCCATCAACGCTGCCGCGTCGATCGGATAGTTCTCGTAGACGAACATCGTGTCGAAGAGCTGGTCATGCCCGGCGACACGGTGGATTTCGTGCAACGCCAGATGCTGGTGATCCAGCGTGTCGGTGTAGCCGTTCTGCAGTTGGTTCAGCAGGCTGGCGATGGTGGTCTCCGGGGTGATCGTCGCGCGCACCGGCACCGTGTTGATCAGCAGCCCCACCATCGATTCGGCGCCCGTGAGATCCACGGGCCGCCCCGACACCGCGGTGCCGAAGGCGACGTCGGGTTGGCCGGTCAGCCACATCAGCAGTTGCGCCCAGGCGCCCTGCAGCACCGTGCTCACCGTGGTGTCGCAGGACCGGGCCAATTCACCGAGCGCCCGGGTGGTTTCGGCGGAGACCTGGAAGGACTCCACCCCGCGCCGCCCGAGCGCAAGACCGGGCGGACCGACCAGGGTGGGCGTCTCGAATCCCTCGAACATCCCGCCCCAGGCCGCGCGGGCGGCGTCGTTGTCCTGCTCGGCGAGCCAGGTCACGAAGCGGCGATACGGCGTGGGGGCCGGCAGCCGCTCCCCGAAGTAGCCGGCAAAGATCTCCTGCAACAGGATCGGCTTGGACCAGCCGTCGAGGACGATGTGATGGTTGGTGAGCACGAACCGGTGCTCGTCGGGCGCGGTGCGGATCAGCGCGGCGCGGAACGGCGGCTGGCCGGCCAGGTCACCGACCGCGGCGCGCTCGGCCGCGGAGATCTGTTCGATGCGCGCCGCCCGTGCGCCCTCGGACTCGCCCGCCAGGTCGAGGTACTGCCACGGCAGGGTGGGCTCGGCCGGCAGGATCTGCACCGGCTCGTCGAAGAGACCGTGGAAGCGGGCCGCGACATTCGGGCGACGCCGCAGCACGGCGTGCACCGCATCGCGTAGGCGGTCGGCCTCCAACGGTCCCGTCACGCTGACGTCGAGTTGGACCGCGTACAGGTCCTCGCCGCCGTCGGAGTCGACGGTGTGGAATAGCAGCCCCTGCTGCAGCGGGGTCAGCGGCAGCACGTCGGCAATCCGTTCGTGCCGGGTCAACTCGTCGATCTCGTGCTGACGCAGCTTCGCCGGTGCGACGTCGGACGGGGTCAGCCCGCCACCGCCGGCGCGGACGTGGGCGGTGATGCCGGCCAGCGCCTCGAACCACAACGTGGCGACCCGGCTCACCTGCTCGTCGGTCAGCGCCGAGGGCGCCCAGGTCCAGGTGGCATGCAACTGCGGACCGGCCTCGGTGTCCATGGTCCCCGCGTTGAGTTCCACGGTGTGCCCCAACGGGGTGGGCACCGCCGACCCGGCCGCGGAGATCGCCACCGCGTCCTGATCGATGCGCCACAGATCCTCGGAGAGGTCGGCGGCACCGGCCCCCAACCGTCCCAGATAGTTGAATCCGATGGTCGGCTCGGTCCCGCCGAGATCCACCTCGGCGCTCAGGTAACGCAGCAGTCCGTACGTCATGCCGTCGGGCAGGGCGCGCAGCTGTTCCTTACCGGCCTTGAGCACGCCACCCAGGGCCGCGTCCCCGGAAGTCACGTCTTCCCAACTCAATTCGTCGAGTGCCAGCGCCACCGGATACTTGGTGGTGAACCAACCGACGGTGCGGGACAGGTCGACGTCGGCCAGTTCCTCCTGGCGGCCGTGGCCCTCGACGTCGATGCCGAGCGGTGCGCCGGCGGTCCCCAGGTACTCGGCCCAGGCCAGTCCGAAGGCGAGCAGCAGGATGTCCTGCACCCCGGCGTGGAACGCCGCGGGCACCTCGGACAGCAGCTGCGCGGTGGTCTCGGTGTCCAGCGACAGCGACAGCTGCCCGGCGCTGGCGTACGTGTCGGTCGCCGGCTGCGCGGCCGGCAGCACGGGCGGCACCGCCACCACTTCGCGCCAGGCGTCGGCCGACGCGAGGACCGGGGCACTGTTGGCGTGCTCGGCGAGCAGCGACGACCACCGGACGAACGAGGTTCCGCCCGAGGGCAGTTCCACCGTCTGACCGCTGTGGTGCTGCGCCCACGCGATGTTCAGGTCTTCCAGCAGGATGCGCCACGACACCGCGTCGACGGCCAGGTGGTGCACCAGCATCGCCAACTGACGGGTCTGCGGCACCCACAGCGCGCTGAGCATCGCACCGGTCGACGGGTTCAGCCGTTCCCGCGCGACCGCGAGCGTGTCTTCGGTCAACTCGTGGACCGACTGCACGCAGTCGCGCGCCGACACCGCCCCCTCCTCGGGCGCCGTCAGTGCCCACTCACCATCGGTGTCCTCGACCCGTAGGCGCAGCAGGGGGTGCCGGTCGAGCAGGGCCTGCAGAACGACCAGGACGTCGTCCTCCCCGACGCCGTCGGGGGCCTGGAGCACGACGGTCTGGTTGAACTGGTCGACCGGGCCGTCGAGGCTGTGCAACCACCGCATGATCGGGGTCGCGACCATCGGCCCGGTGCCTTCGTCGACGACGGCGTCGGCGCCGTCGGCGAACGAAACCACCTGCGCCAGCCGCGAAACGGTGCGTTCCACGAAGATGTCGCGCGGGCGGCAGACCAGGCCGGCCGCCCGAGCCCGGGCCACCACCTGCATCGAGGAGATGCTGTCGCCGCCGAGGTCGAAGAACGAGTCGTCCACGCCGACGCGTTCCACGCCCAGGACCTGGGCGTAGATGCCCGCCAGCAGTTCCTCGACCGCGTCGGCCGGTGGGCGGTACTGGTCGACGTCCTGATATTCGGGGGCCGGCAACGCGCGGGTGTCGAGCTTGCCGTTGACCGTCAGTGGCAGCGTATCCATGGCCACCACCGCGGCGGGAACCATGTAGGCCGGCAGGCGCTCGGTCAGGGCCGCGCGCACCTTCACCGGGTCGGCACTGCCGGTCACATAACCCACCAGCCGCTTTTCGCCGGGCCGGTCCTCGCGGGCGATCACCGCGGCCTGCTCAACGCCGTCGAGGGCCGCCAGCGCGGCGTGGACCTCGCCGAGTTCGATGCGGTAGCCGCGGATCTTGACCTGCTTGTCGGCGCGGCCCACGTACCGCAGCTGCCCGTCGGCGCCCCACTGGACCAGGTCGCCGGTGCGATACATCCGGGCGCCGGGTCCCCCGTAGGGACATGCCACGAACCGGGTGGACGTCAGGTCGGACCGGCCGAGGTATCCGCTCGCGAGACCGGCGCCGGCCACGTACAGTTCGCCGACCACACCGGCCGGGACCTGCCGCAGCCAGCCGTCGAGGACGAAGAACGCCAGGTGGTTCAGCGGCACGCCGATGGGGCTGACGTTGCCCTCGACGTCCTCGTTGCCGATCTCCCGGTAGGACGCGTGCACGGTCGTCTCGGTGATGCCGTACATGTTGACCATGCGCGGCTGTTCCGGGTGGGCCTGCATCCACTGCGACAGGCGTTGCGGTTCAAGGGCTTCGCCGCCGAACACCACGGTCTGCAGCTTCAACTGTTGTCCGAGTTCGGGCTGCAGCGCATCGGCGGTCTGCAGCGCGTAGAACGCCGACGGGGTCTGGCTGAGCATGCCGGCTTCTTCGGTGACCAGCAGCGCGTGCAGGTCCTCCGGGGAGCGGACCACGGCGTCGGGCACCACCAGCAGTCGACCGCCGTACAGCAGCGGGCCCCAGATCTCCCACACCGAGTAGTCGAAGGCCAGTGAATGGCACTGCGTCCACACCAGTTCCGGGGACAGGTCGGCTTCGAGCGCGGCCAGCAACTGGGTGACGTTGCGGTGCGTGACCGCGACGCCCTTGGGGGTGCCGGTGGTCCCGGAGGTGTAGATGATGTAGGCGATGTCGTCGGCCGATGGCATCGGCAGGGCGGTGTCGGGCTGGGTTTCGATGCTCGGGTCGCCGAGTTCGACGACGACCATCTCGGGCAGTTCCGCGGTCAGCAGCCGCGCCCGCATGTCGGCGGTGGTGACCGCGGCCTTCGGGCCCGCGTCGCCCAGCATGAACTCGACGCGGGTGTCGGGGTGGGCGGGATCGATGGGCAGATAGGCGGCGCCGGTCTTGAGCACGGCCAGGATCGCGACGATCGCGTCAGCGGTGCGGGGCAGCAGCAGCGCCACCCGGTCACCCGCTCCGATTCCCCTGCCGGCCAGCAGATTTGCCAGGCGGTTCGAGGCCGCCTCGAGCTCCCCGTAGCTGAGCGTGGTGCCCTCGTAGGTCAGGGCCGACGCCGCGGGGTTGCGCACCACCTGTTCGGCGAACATCGCCGGGATGGACTGCAGCGCGGGTGCCGGTTCGGTCAGCACCGCCCGGTTGCCCCACTGGTCGAGGCGGGCATGCTCGGCGTCGTCGAGCAGATCGATCGCGGACATCCGCTGTGCGGGGTCGGCGACCATGGCCGCCAGCACCTGGCGCAGTCGGTTCACCAGCGCGTCGACGGCGGCCCGGTCGAACACCTCGGTGTCGAACTCCACCCGCAGGCCCAGCTGGGTGCCGGGCATGGCCACCACCGAGAGCGGGTAATGGTTGTATTCCCGACTGGTGAAGTCGGTGATCCCCAGTTCCCGCGCCCCCACCATCGCCTCGGCGTCAATCGGGTAGTTCTCGTAGACGAACAGCGTGTCGAACAACCGCTCCTGGCCGGTGAGTCGGTGAATCTCGTTGAGCGCCAGGTGGTCATGTTCGACGGTGTCGTTGTGCGCGCTCTGCAACTGGTCGAGCAGTTCGGCGACGGTGGTGGTCGCGGAGATGCGGGCGCGGACCGGCACGGTGTTGATCAGCAGACCCACCATCGTCTCGGCGCCGGCCAGGTCCGCCGGCCGGCCGGATACGGCGGTACCGAAGGCCACGTCGTGCTGGCCGGTGAGCCAGGTCAGCAGCTGCGCCCAGGCCGCCTGCAGCACGGTGTTGACGGTGGTGCGCTGCGCGCGGGCGAGTTCGCCCAACGAGTGGGTGATGTCCTCGGGCACCTGATAGGACTCGACGCCGCGCTGGCCCGACTGTGCCGGCGGTGCCACCAAAGTGGGGTTCTCGAAGCCCTCGAACACCGCGCCCCAGGCCGCGCGGGCGGCCTCGCGGTCCTGGCGGTCCAGCCAGCTGACGAAGTTGCGGTACGGGGCGGCGGCCGGGAGCCGCTGCCCGTAGTAGGCCGCGAAGATGTCCTGCAGAAGCACCGGCAGCGACCAGCCGTCGATCACGATGTGGTGGACGGTCACCAGCAGGCGGTGCTGATTGGCACCGCTGCGGATCAGCGCGGCGCGGAACACCGGCTGCTCGCCGAGCTTGCACACCGCGGCGCGTTCGGCGGCGCCCAACTTCTCCAGACGCTGCTCGGGCGTGTCGGTGCCGTCCGTCAGATCGACTTCCTGCCAGGCCATTTCGGGATCGGCCGTGATGATCTGTACCGGTTCACCGAAGTCCTCGCAGAACCGGGCGGCCAGGTTGGGATGTCGAGCGACCACCGACTGCACGGCGCGGCGCATCCGCTGCGGATCCAGCTGCCCGGTCAGGGTGATGCCCAGTTGCACGGCGTAGACGTCGTCGTTGCCCGCGGCACCGGAGTCCGCGGCGCCTTCGGCGAAGCTGGCCTGGAACAGCAGGCCGCGCTGGAGCGGGGTCAGCGGCAGCACGTCGGCCACGCGGTAGCGCTGCGCGAGCGTGTCGATCTCCGGCTGGGTCAATTGCACCGGCGCCAGGTCCGACGGGGTCAGGCCACCGCCGCCGGCCGCGACGTGCGCGCAGATGCCGGTCAGGGCGTCGAACCAGAGTTGACTCAGCCGCGTCGCCTGGTCGCTGGTGAGCGCCGACGGCGCCCAGGACCACGCGGCCTGCAGGCGCGGCCCGCCGGCACTGTCCATCGTGCCGGCGTTGAGTTCCACGGTGTGCGCCAACGGCATCGGCACCGCGCCGGCCACATCCGTCGTGGCGAGACTGTCGTCGCTGATGCGCCACAGGTCCTCGGAAAGGTCGCCGGCCCCGGCGCCCAGCCGGCCGAGGTAGTTGAACCCGATGGTGGGTTCGGCGCCGGTCAGTTCGACGTCGGCGTTCAGGTAGCGCAGCAATCCGTAGGTCAGCCCGTCCGGCAACCCGCGAAGCTGTTCCTTGGCGTCCTTGATCACCGGCCCCAGCGCGGTGTCCCCGCCGCGCACCTGATCCCAGGCGAGTTCGCCGATGCTCAGCGCCACCGGGTACTTGGTGGTGAACCACCCGAGGGTGCGGGACAGATCGATGCTGTTGCCCAGTTCCTCGGCGCGGCCATGGCCCTCGACGTCGATGCCGATGGCCGCCCGGGTGCCGAGGAATTCCTGCCACGCCAGACCGAACGCAATCAGCAGGATGTCCTGCACGCCGGCGTGGAAGGCCGCCGGAACCGCGCCGAGCAGTTGCCGCGTCGCCTCGGCGTCCAATTCCACCGACAGCTTTCCGGCCTTGGCGTAGGTGTCTGCGTCGGGGTCCACCGCCGGCAATGCGGGGGCGGTCGCCAGCACGCGTCGCCACGCGTCGGCGTGGCCGACGACTTCCGCGGTCTTGGCGTGCTCGGTCAGCACTGCTGACCACGACGCGAATGACGTCCCGGTGATCGGGAGGTTCGGTGTCTGCCCGCTGTGGTGCTGCGCCCAGGCGATGTTGAGGTCTTCCAACAGGATTCGCCAGGACACCCCGTCGACCGCGAGGTGATGGATGATCAGGGCCAGCTGCGCCGACTCGGGCACCCACAGTGCGCTGAGCATCCGCCCGACGCCGGGGTTCAACCGCGACCGCGCCGCCACCACGGCGTCCTCCGACAGGGCATCGACCGTCGTCAGGCAGTCGACGGCGTGTACGGCACCGACTTCCGGGACCAGCAGTGACCAGTCGCCGTCGGCCTCGTCGACCTGGGCGTGCAGCCGCAGCGTGGCATGCCGATCCAACACGGCCTGCAACACGATCTCGACATCGTCGCGGTGCACCCCGCGCGGGGCCTGGATCACCAGCGTCTGGTTGAACTCGTCGATCGCGCCGGAATTTCCGCGCCACCACTGCATGATCGGTGTCGGCGACACCGATCCGGTGCCTTCGTCGACGACGGCGGCTTCACCGGAGACCACCTCGACCACCGCCGCGAGCCGGGCCACGGACTGCTCGACGAAGATGTCGCGGGGGCGGCACAGCACACCGGCCGCGCGGGCCCGCGCGACCACCTGCATCGACAGGATGCTGTCGCCGCCGAGGTCGAAGAAGGAGTCGTCGATCCCGACCCGCTCCACCCCGAGTACCTCGGCGAAGATGCCGGCCAACACCTCCTCGACCGCCGTCGCCGGAGCGCGGTAATCGCGGTCGCCACCGGCGTATTCGGGTGCGGGCAGCGCACGGACGTCCAACTTGTTGTTTGGTGTCAGCGGCAACGCCTCCAACAGCACCACAGCCGCCGGCACCATGTACGGCGGCAGCCGATCTGCCAATTGGGCCCGGGCCTCGACCGGGTCGGCAGTGCCGGTGATGTAGGCGACCAGTCGCTTGTCGCCGGGGCGGTCCTCGCGGGCGATGACGGCCGTGGCCTCCACTCCGTCGAGTGCCGCCAGCACCGCGTGGATCTCGCCGAGTTCGATGCGGTAGCCGCGAATCTTGACCTGCTCGTCGGCGCGGCCGAGGTACTGCAACTGGCCGTCCTCGCCCCACCGGACGAGATCGCCGGTGCGATACATGCGGGTCCCCGGTGCACCGAACGGGCACGCCACAAACCGTGCCGCCGTCAGGTCCGAGCGCCCGATGTAGCCCGGTGCCACGCCGTCACCCGCCACATAGAGTTCGCCGACGACCCCCGCCGGCACCGGCTGCATCCAGGTGTCCAGCACGAACAACGCCGCGCCGGGTACCGGTGCGCCGATCGGCACCACCGAATCCCCCGCCGACAGCGGCGCACTGATCGCCACACACATCGTCGTCTCAGTCGGGCCGTAGGCGTTGATCATCGTGCGACCGGGCGCCCATCGGTCGACGACGGTGGCCGGGCACGCCTCGCCGACCACTGCCAGCGCCGTCGACTCCAACCCCTCCGACGGAAGCATCGCGACCGCCGACGGCGTCTGAGTCAGCACGGTGACCTGCTCGGCCACCAACAGTTCGTGGAAGTCCTGCGGCGAACCCGCCACCGTCTCCGATACCACCACCAGGCGGCCGCCACGCAGCAGCGCGCCCCAGATCTCCCACACCGAGACGTCGAA
>JAEWRC010000113.1 GCA_023460175.1 Actinomycetes bacterium | reverse complement strand
CGTGTAGATCACGTACGACACATAATCTTTACAAAGAACGGGCAGGGGGGCCTCGCTCTGGTCGGCCAACGCCGGGTCGTCGACGTCGATGACCCTGATGTCGTGGCCCTCGAACCGGGAGCGGCGTTCGGCGGTGGTGAGCACCGCCGCCGGCGCCGCATCGGCGAGCACGAACTCCAACCGCGACTCCGGCACCGAGGGATCGATCGGCACATAGGCCGCGCCCGTCTTGAGCACCGCCAGGATCGCCACGACGGCACGATCGGTTCGCTCGCTGACCAGGGCGACGCGCTCACCCGGGCCCACACCGGCAGCGGCCAACAGGTGCGCCAACCGATTGGCGGCCGCATCCAACTCGCGATAGGTCAGCGAGGTGCCCTCGAACGTCAACGCCTCCGCATCGGGGGCGGCGGCGACCTGCTGACCGAACAGCTCGGTGATCGAGACCTGATCGGCAGCACCGGTCAACGCGTCCTGGTTGCCGATCGTCGTGAGTTCGGCGCGCTCATCACCGGCGAGCAGATCCAATGACGACAGCGGCCGGTCGGGATCTGCGGCCATCGCGGTGACGAGACTTTGGATGTGGTCGGCCAACTCGGCGACTTCGAAGCTCGCGAACGGCTGACCGGCGCCCGCGGTGCTGAGGAACAGCTCGTCGCCGGCGCCGATGAAGAAAAGTCCGAAGCTCCCCGTGGGGCCGTGGTTGGTGTACGACACCGATACCTGGGCGCCCGCAAGGTCGGCGGTGAGGCGGGACGGGATGAAGTTGACCGCGATCCGGCGCGACGGCTGCCGCGGGCCGCCGACGGTGCCGTCGGCGCCCAGTGCGTGGACCGGAAAGCGCTGGTGCTGCAGCAATTCACGGATGCGGATGTCGACGTGGCGGCAGAAGTCTCCGACCGTCATGTCCGGCGGGGATTGCAGCACCAACGGTACGACGCCGGCCAGCATCGCCGGCAGGGACTTCGAGTCCGAGCTCACCCGGCGGCTGACCGGGAAGTCCAACGCCACTTCTGCGCCGTAGCCAGACCAGGCCCGGGTCATCAGCGCGACTGCGGCGGTGGTGATCGTGTACCGCCGGATACGCAGGCTCTTGGACAGTTCCTTGATGTGGCGGACCACCGCCGGATCGATGGGTACCGACGCCGACGGCGCGTACGCGTTGCGACCGGCGACCGGGGGCGAGGGCGGCTGATCCAGGCCGGCCTCCGGAGGAAAATTGCCGAGCCAGTAGGCAAGGTCATCCTGGTAGTCGGCGGATGCCTCGTAATCCGTCTCGCAGGCAACGAAATCCCGCAGTGATCCGAAGTAGGCCGGCGCGCCGGTTTCACCTGTCGCCAATGCCGTGTAGATCGACGCGATCCGCCGGCTCACCAGAGCCATTCCCAAGCCGTCGACGGAGATGTGGTGGCCGAGACCGAACAGATAGAACTCGTCGGCCCGCGTGCGGAAGAGCGCGAATTTCACCAGCCGGCCGGTGAGCGGTAGCGGGGTGTGCTGAATTGCCGACGCCTGTTCGAGGACGGCCTGCACCGGGTCCTCGGCGTCGCTGACGTCATAGAGGGGGAGTTCGATATCCGAGTAGTCGAGCGACCTCTGGAAAACCTGGCCGTCGGCCTCGAAGAAGGTCGCCCGCGCGGGTTCGGCTTCCTGCAGGGCTTGGCGTACCGCCTCCTGGAGCAGGCCGTGGTCGACGGCGCCGTCGATTCTGCCCAGCAGGCCCAGCTGCCATTCCGTACCGGCCAAGCCGCTTTCCTGGGAAAGCCAGATGTCCAGCTGTCCTCGCGACAGCGGAAGAGCCCTGGGGTCAGGTTCCATTATGTAATTCCCCACACCATGAGTTGACTAGAAAAGAAATTGACGGTTCCTAAAGAGCCCCACCCTGCGCCAATCGATCGCGCAGGCTCTTCGGTCGAATATCAGCCCAATTCTTTTCGATGTATTCCAGACACTCCGCACGCGGCGCCTCCCCATGGACCACCGTCCAGCCTGCCGGAACATCGGCAAAACTCGGCCACAGGCTGTGCTGCTCTTCGTCATTGACCAACACGAAGAAGCTGCCGTTGTCGTCGTCGAACGGATTAATGCTCAACTTTTCTCCAAACTGCCCGGGAACACGCGACCTACCCCAACATACGGGAGGTCCCAGGATAGCGCCTTATGTATGCCCCAATTCTCGGGGTTGACACTTTTTCTCGAATTATGGTTAGCACCCAACAGCAATTTGCTGTAATCACTTTTGTATTCGCTTTTGTGAGGTCGCTGTCGCATCTGCACGGGGCGGCACGCTTGCGAGATCTGCGTCTCTATGAGAGCTATGTGGATACAACCTCGGCTCCGCCCTGCACGGGCGGGCTCGACTCAGCCCGATCCCGCCGGGCCGGCGGGAGGAGCCGAAGCCTCCCGTGCGGCAGGACTCTTCGCAGCGCAGTCGGCGCGCGGCCCGATACGCCCCGCAGCCCACGCCGGCAGAGCGAACACGTCGGCCTTCCGCAGACCAGGCAAACAATGGCAGTACACCGAGACGGTCCTGCCCCCGCTGAGGGGCGTGCGCGAAACCTTCAGTCAGATTGGGGTTCTGAGTGATCGCTCGCCGGTGAACCCGGTGATGAGCCGCGCGGCAGCACCATCATGAACACCGGAATCTTCAAGGTGACACCACCCACGGGTGCCCGAACGGTGAAGGACACGACTTCCAGTTCGAGGCGCCGGCCCCGCTGCGTCTCCATCTCCAGCCGACCCGGCAGACGCTTGGGCTCAGCCAGCCAATCCAGGCCACGTTCGATGGACTCCACCAGGCTCATGCCGGCGACTATACCCGCGGAATCGACACCGCATCGGACGTCTTCCGGGTCGTCACAGACGGGATCCACACCAGTTGGTTTGACCTGCAAAAGCTTTCAGATGCCCCGCCGGGCCCCTCGATGCCGGTCAGCACGCCGGCTTGATCAGCAAACCTTGACCAGTGGGCAACGTGCAGATTGAAACGCCCAATTCGTCCGCCACCGTGTCCATGGCAACGCGCTGCTCGTCACGTCCGCGATTCGCGTAGTCGTCGAGGAGAACGAAGGCGCCCGGCGAGAGTCGGGGCCAGAGCTGGCGCAACGCCGCAACTTCCGGCGGGGCGCAGTTCATGTCGATGTGCAGGTAGGCGATCGCCTCGGACTCGACCTGGTCCAACGTCTCCGGAACTGCGCCGACGACGATGCGGTGGTTGTTCCACTGGGCGAAGTTGGCCCTGACGCCATCCGCCCCGTCGGCATACATCCCGGTGCGCAGATGCGCCTCGCTGGTGGCGAGAGCACCCGAGGCCCGTTCACCATCACTGACGAAACGCGGATCGAGACCCGCGAAGGTGTCGAGCAGGTAGAACGTTTTACCAAGGCTGTCCCAGTCGAGGTGTTCCATGATGGCGCTGCTCAAGAACCCATAGCTCACTCCGCATTCGACGAAGTCGCCCTCGAGTTGGCTGGCGCTCTTGGCCGCCCAGAGGCCGACGTGCACCCGCCATTGCCAGGCGTACCAGTCTTCGTCGCCCAGCGCCTGGGCTCCCCGCTGGTAGGCGCGTTGAAACTCGGGGTCATCGACGAACGCGTGGCTGTTGAAACAGATCAGCGCGTCGTTCGCGTACACGTTGGGCAACAACGTGCGTGCGACCCAGTACTCTGCACGCACCGCGCGCAGCCAAAGGCGAGTTTTCAGTGAAAGGTTCTTCGCCACAACGGAAACCCTAACACCGCTCGAATATCGAATGGACGGGTCGTCGCCACAGGATCGGTACGGTCATCCCACCGCCGAATCGGGCAGCGCCCCGGTCTCCCGCAGCGGCGACCGCACCGGCGGCTCGTCCGGCGGGACATCTTTCTTCTTCGATCGGAGCCGGGACTTCAGGGTCATCGCCGGCTTCTCGATGACGAACCAGCTCAGCGCGGCCAACGGGACCGTGATCGCGGTGGCCGCCAGGAACAGCGCGACCGGCCCGTAGGCGGCCACCCCGACGATCACCAAAAGTTGCTGGATGGGGAAGGCGTAAATGTAGACGCCGTAGGAGATATCGGTCTTCAAGTTCAGGTACTGCGACTTCAGGAGCGCGCCGGAGGCAATGATTGCGTACGCCAACGGAAGTGCAGCAACCACGCGATAGTTCGCGAGGCCGGCGGAGGCCACGACGACGGCAAGCCCCACCGCGACCAACGACCACTTGGCCGGGATCGAGTCCTTGTACCGGTGCAGCAGCGCCCCCGCGGCGAACATGATCGCGAAGCGGGACAGCATCTGCGGCCAGGTCTGCATCGCGTTGGTGGGATAGGAGACATAGGCCGACCAGCACAACGCCATCACGAACAGGATCGGGATGGTCCAGCGCCGCTTCAGCAGGCCGATGACGCCCAGGACGGAAACGGCGATGTAGCAGAACATCTCGAAGGCCAGCGTCCAGAGCGAACCGTTCCAGACGCCGGCGTGCGGCACGTTCTGGGGCGTGCCGTCGATGCCGGCGTAGTAGGCATTCAAGACCCCATTGTTCAGCACGTACTCGATGGGTGCGCTCGAGGTCAGCAGGTCGACGACCGAGTTGCCCTGCAGCAGCATCGCGAGTGGGGCGATGATGAAGGCGGTGATGAGCACGCACACCCACAGGCCGGGGAAGATCCGCAGGAACCGCGCGGTCCAGTACTCGCGCAACCGCGGGTTGCGCAACCAGCTCGCCGTGATCAGGAATCCCGAAACCGCGAAGAAGCCGTCGACCCAGACCTCGCTCATGAGCCGCACGATCGGCATGAAGTCGATCGTGTAGCCACCGAGCGGCCACGAGTGCCACAGGATCACCCCGGTCGCCAGGACCAGCCGCCACGCGTTCAACGCGTTGTTGCGCGGATCGAATACTTGCCCGAGTGTCATCTCACCGTCGCAATCATCAGCGCGATACTAGCCGCTGCGGCACTGGCACTTTCACCAGTATGTGATTTCTCGTGCAAACAGTTCCGGCTCGGGCGCCGTTCAGTTCGGCGGCTTGATGACCAGTCCTTGACCGGTCGGCAGGGTGCAGATCGACACACCCAGGTCCCTCGCGGCTTCGTCCATGGCCAGTCGCTGCTCGTCGCGGCCACGCTGGGCGTAGTCGTCCAGCAGCACGAACGCCCCGGGGACCAGACGCGGCCAGAAGAAGCGCAGTGCGGCGATTTCTGGTGGCGCACAATTCATATCGAGGTGCAGGTAGGCGACCTTTTGCGCGTCGACCTGGTCAAGGGTGTCCGGAACGGGACCCACGATGATGCGCTGATGCTCCCATTCCGCGAAGTTGGCACGGACGCGGTCTGCCGAGTTCGCATACATTCCCCAGTCGAGTGCCGCCTGATTTTTCTCCAGCGCCCCGGTCTGCAGTTCGATGTCGGTGATGAACCGCGGGTCCATGCCCTCGAACGTGTCGAGCAGGTAGAAGGTCTTGCCCAGGCTGTCCCATTTGAGGTGTTGCATGACGGCGCTACTCAAGAAGCCATGGCTCACGCCACATTCGACGAAGTCCCCCTCGAGGCGGCTTGCGCTCTCCGCGGCCCATAGACCGATGTGGAACCGCCACTCCCAGTGGTAGAAGTCCTCGCCGCCCAGCGCGCGCACACCGCGCTGATATGCCTCCTTGAACGCCGGCTCCTCCATGAATGCGTGGCTGTTGAAACAGAGCAACGCATCGTTGGAATAGACATCGGGAAGAAAAGTGCGCGGAACCCAATACGCGGTGCGCAATCCAAGCCACATGAGTCGGAATCTGATCGGCCAATTCTTCGAAAGTCGCACGGCCTCACCGTACATCGCTGAAAGGCCGCCCGCGGGGAATGTGGCAAATCTATTGTGCTTCCAACCGAAGGAACAGACTCGCCTGATGCCCTGAATCCACCGTCCTGGCAAAGAAATCCGGACGGCCGGCAAAGTAGCCGATGGCGGCTGCAGGCTACGTTTCGATAAGCGCTCTCGATCGGGCCAGGTCTTCGAGGAGATCTGCTGTGCGGTCCAGACTTTCGTGAGATGTGGACATCTTGCCGGAAATTTCGCGGGCGCGGATTGCGTAGTCCGGGGCCAATATCCGTCGCAAATCCGCGAGCAATGACTTCTGCGTCGTCGCCGAGAATCTGCGAGAAGAACCGATTTTCAATCGTTTGAGCTGATTGCCCCAGAACGGCTGGTCGCCCGCGGTCCAGAGAATCAATGTGGGGACTCCGGCGCGCAGGCTCGCGGCGGTGGTACCCGAGCCGCCGTGGTGCACGATCGCGCGACAGTGCGCGAAGATCTTCTCGTAGCTCACTACGCCGACGACCTTGACGTGGTCGTAGTGCTGCACGTCGCTGTAGTCGGTCCAACCCGAGCACACCAGTGCCCGCTCCCCCAATTCAGCGCAGACCGCGGCGATCATCGCGACCGTCTCCGCCGGCGTGGCCACGCCCATGCTGCCGAACCCGAAGCAGATCGGTGGCGTCCCGTCGGCGATCCAGGCCGCGACTTCCTCGTCGGAATCCGTGTCCAACCCCATGGTCAGGGTGCCGACAAAGGGACGTGACTTGGCATGTTGTGCCGCCCACTCGGCGGCCAGTCCGGGAAAGACCACTTCGTCGTAGGCCTGGATCTCCAACGCATTGTGGTCAAAGATCCGCTGCGGGGAGGGGCTTTTCGCAGTGGGCAGGCCGAGGCCGCGGCGCTGGGCGTCTTCGGCCTTCTTGTTCATCCGCCAGCACACCCAGTCGTAGCCCTTGATGCCCGTGCGGGCAAGCGGGCCCGGCACGCCCGGGATGAGCTGCCCGTTGGGACGCATCGGAAAGTAGTGCTGCACGGCCAGCGGCATGCCCCGGTACTCCGCGACGTTGACCGCGAGGTCCTGGAAGAGTTGGCCGGTGAACAGCACGTCGGCGCCCTCGGTGAGATCCGTCAGCGTCGCGCTCATCTCGCCCCAGTGGCGGACAATGGGCTCCCACGCTTCCCGTATCAACTTGATCGAATCCCCGACGGCCCAGAATCTGCGGTACAGATCGGAGAATTTGCGCAGTATCTCGTCGTCCCAGAAGTGCTCGGAGGCCACTCCGTAGGGGACGGCCGTCAGTCCGACCGACGCCGCCAGGTCGATGAGGTTGGGGGGAACGGCCAGACGCACTTCGTGACCGCGCCGCTGCAATTCCCGGCCCACCGCCAGGGAGGGTTCGACATCGCCCCGAGTTCCCCAGCTTGCCAGCGCGAACTTCATCCGAACCCCCAGCTGTTCAATTCGCTCACACACATGCGAGTTTTACGCAGCCTAGGGCAATTGTCCCGATTTTTTGGGGCGATACGGATTACAGATGCGTTCGCAGATGCAACGACAGGGCTCGGGAACGTCTGGCGACCAAGAGTTGGAAACTGCTGCCAGGGCGGCCTTTTCGCACGATCGCGTGCGTTTACAGTTACGTCAGACGATCAGCCGATATGCCCGGTATCGACGAACTTCTCCACCAGGTCGGCAGCATGGCAAATATTCTCAGTAGGCTGAGTCATCTGCGCTCCCAGCGTGCGCGCCCGGATCGCATAGTCGGGTGCAAGGATCCGCTTCAGGTCCGCCAACAGGGTCTTCGGGGTGGTGCTCGAGAACCGCCGTGTGGTACCCACTTTCAGCTTCTTGACCTGGGCGCCCCACAACGCCTGGTTGGCATCCATCGACAGGATCAGCGTGGGGACCCCGGCGCGCAAGCTCGCCCCGGTAGTGCCTGAGCCGCCGTGGTGCACCACCGCGCGACACGCGGGGAAGACCGTCGCGTAATTCACGGCGCCGGTGACCTTCACGTGCTCGAAGTGCGCTACCCCGCTGAAGTCGCTCCAGCCGGCGCAGATCAACGCGCGCTCCCCCAACTGCGCACACGCCTCAGCGATCATGGTGATCGTTTCCGCCGGCGACTCCACCGGCATGCTGCCGAAACCGAAGCAGATCGGCGGTGTGCCCTCGGCGATCCAGTCGGCCACCTCGCCATCGGCGTCCGTGGCCTGCTCCATGGTCAGGGGGCCGACGAACGGTCGCAGCTCACCCCACTCGGACCACTCCTCGGCCAGCCCCGGAAAGCCGGCCGCGTCGTAGCCCTGGATCTCCATCGACTCGCGATCGGCGATGCGCTGCGGGGAGGGGCGTTTCGCCTTGGGCAATCCGAGGTCCCGGCGTTGGGCGTCCTCGACCTTCTTGTTCAGACCCCAGGACAGCCAGTCGAAGGCCGTCATTGCCGCCCGTCCCAGCCTCGGCGGCAGGATAGCGACCAGCTGGCGATTGGGTCGCATCGGGACGTGGTGCAAGGTGATGAGCGGGATGTCGTGGTACTCCGCGACATTGGCCGCGGTCTCCTGATAGCTCTGCCCGGCCAGGACCGCATCGGCGCCGTCCGCGAGCCCGACCAGCGTCGTGCTCATGTCCACCCAGCACCGGTCGCTGAGGTCCCACATCTCCCGCCAGAGCGCCCTGAGGTGCCGGACCCGCCAGAAGCTACGCAGTGCCGAGGACCAGAAGTTGCGGTAGACGTCGAGCCACGTCTTGGTGTCCAGCCCGTACGCGACCGTTTCGAGGCCCGCCGATTCGGTGAACCCCATGAGATCGGGCGGCACCGCCATGCAGACGTCGTGTCCCCTGCGCTGCAACTCGCGGGCGACCACGAGGGAGGGCTCCACGTCGCCGCGCGTTCCGTAACTTGCCAGCACCAGTTTCATCGTGGCGACAACCTATCGGGTGCAGCGAAGGCTCGTACTCCGACAAGGCTGCATCGGGCCAGCTACCTGCACTATTTGCGCCACAGCACACCGGTCCCGTCGATCTCGACGATCTCCGACGATATGCCGTGCTGTGCACGGTAATCCGTGACGGCCTGTCGGCAGGCCGGGATCGGATGGTAGTCGTCGATGATGCAGAAGCCACCCGGCGAGAGCTTCGGATAGAGCGCCTCGAGCGCCTGGATCGTGGATTCGTACAGGTCACCGTCGAGCCGGAGGACTGCGATCTGTTCGATCGGGGCGTCGTTCAGGGTGTCCTTGAACCATCCGGGCAGGAAGCGGACCTGGTCGTCGAGCAGGTCATACCGCTCGAAATTGGACCGCACCTCCGCCTCGGAGACCGCGAGCACCGGCGCGTACCGGTGCAACCGGTCGCCCTTGTCGGCCTTGTACTTGGCCGCATCGGGCGGGGGAACTCCCTGGAAGGAGTCGGCCAACCACACGCGGCGCTCGTCGTCGCCGTAGGCGGCCAGAACGGCCCGCATCAAGATGGAGGCGCCGCCCCGCCACACCCCGCATTCGACCAGGTCGCCCGGTATGCGCTCGGCCAGAACCGTTTCCACGGATTCCTGCAGGCTGGTGAGCCGCTTCATGCCGATCATGGTCAAAGCTTGGGCGGGCCAATCCTTGCCCAGATCACGTGCGGCTTTGTTGAACGGGCGCTTCCGGACCAACATGTAGTCGCGGAACTTGAACATCGGACGCCCCATGATGTACCAGCCGACGGGAACAAGTTCGTCGGCGCCGTAGCGAGTGAGGTCGCGCCGCAGCAAGTCCAAGTAGGCGGATTGTGCGGCATGTTCGGTGGTGGTCAATAGGTTTCCTGTCTCCCTACCCCGGTCCCAATGGTGAATCCTTGAAACTGACCAAAGTTTAAACACGTTCGGCGGCCGGTGTCAGCAATGGGTCGAACCCCCTTGTCGCCGGTCGGGACCACGACGTGCACGTGGCGTCGTCGAACCTGCCCCTCAGTCGGTCCTCAACCGTTGCGGATCTCGACACGAAGGGCCATCGCCCCTGTACGACATTGGTGACCCACGCGAAACATGTTTGCCGCCTTTGGATTGCAGCGACCTAAGGTAGCGTTGCCGCCGTGTGGAGTTCAGTGCTGCTGCTGGCCCTGATCACCGTGCCCGACCCGTTGCGCCTCATCGCCACGTTCCTCGTCATCTCCCGGCCGCGGCCGGCACAGAACCTGTTCGCCTACTGGACCGGTGCCGTGATCCTGAACGGCAGCCTCCTGGTGGTACCGCTGATCGTCCTGCATTTCACTCCCTCGTTGCGCTCTTTCGTGCAAGCTTTGGCAAGCCCGACTTCCGCGGGCGGGGCGACCGTCCAGCCCCTTCCCTTCGCCCTTGGCATTGTCTCGCTCGTCATCGCGGTACTTCTCACCTATCGCATATGGTCTCGACGACGGGTCAGCGTGCCCGTGACAAGCGGTGGGACTACCGACGAAACGATCCACGAGCCGGACCCGCCGCCCGCTTCCCGATTCGACGGCATCGAGGACTGGGCGACGGAAGGTACATCCGCGCTTCGGAGGATGCTCGGGCGTCTCTTCCGTGCGTGGACCGGCGGTTCCCTATGGGTCTCGCTGTTGATGGGCCTAACCTATTCGCCCGTCCAGGTTTCCATTGCGCTCACCATCATCGCTGCCTCCGCGGCTACGCTCGGCACACAACTTCTTGCTGCGATCACGTTCGTCGTCATCATGCTCGCGTTGGTCGAGATCGTCCTCGTCAGCTATCTCATCGCCCCGGTGAACACCGAAGCGGTGATTCGCCCAATCCATGACTGGGCTCAGGCTCACACGCAGCAGCTGCTTGCAGGAATGTCGGCACTCGCCGGGGTCTTCCTGGTCGTCCAGAGCTTGGGCCTCATTTGACCTGTCGCTGACGTCAATTAATGGCAGGTTTCGGACAACGTGCCCATCCGCCGCGCGTACAGTGACGACGGCAGACGTACTGGCAGCAGACAGCCTGTCCGGCGTCGCAGGGAGGCAATTCATGCGGGGATTTGCAGACAAGGTCGCCGTCGTGACCGGAGCAGGCTCCGGCATCGGCCGAGCACTCGCTCTCGAACTAGGGCGTTCGGGTGCGGCACTCGCGATCAGCGACATCGACATCAATCGGCTATCCGAGACTGAGGATCTCCTGAAAAGCCTTGGCGCACCTCTACACTCTGCAGTTGTTGACGTCACTCGAGCGGATGACTTGCTGGCCTACGCTGCCGCGGTAAATGACCGCTTCGGTACGGTGAACCTGATCTTCAACAACGCCGGAGTCGCCTTCGCGGGCGATATCGAGTCCTCGCAACTGACGGACATCGAACGGGTGGTGAACGTCAACTTTTGGGGCGTTGTCAATGGGACGAAAGCGTTCCTTCCGCACCTGATCACCTCCGGCGACGGCCATATCGTCAACATCTCGAGTCTGTTCGGATTGTGCGCAGTTCCGGGCCAAGCGGCCTACATTGCATCCAAATTCGCCGTACGCGGGTTCACCGAAGCCCTGCGCCTCGAAATGGTCCTTGCTGGCCGCCCGATCAAGGTCACTGCCGTGCACCCTGGCGGCATCAAAACGTCCTTGGCTCACAACGCCGAAGGAGTCCCTGGATTTGATAAGGATGCTGGCATCGCGGTGTTCGAGAAGGTTGCGATCACCTCGGCGGAAAGGGCAGCGCAGCGGATCCTCATCGGGGTACGCAAGAACAAGGCACGAGTTCTAGTTGGCCCAGACGCCCGAGCCCTCGCTTTCCTGGTACGACTTACCGGTTCGGGATACCTACGTCTGTTCGCCGCCGGACTATCTCGGCGAAAGCCGGCGTAGCTGTCCGTCTCCTGCGGGGACGAAGAAGAACTACGGATGAGGTCGACGCCCCTCATTCGCCGGCTATCCGGAATCAATCGGTGCTAGTGTCAGCGCCAAAGACACTGTCTATGTCGTCATTTGGCACTTCAGTGAGGCTGATGCCGAAAAGATGACGGTGTACAACCTCGGGGGCGCTGTGGGAATACGTCGAGACTTCTTGGAATTCACGCCGGTCCGAACGACATTCGACGTTGGCAATTATCTTCTTTACCGCGCTCGCCTGGCGGCGGCGGGCCGGCGCGACAAGCAAAGAAGCCGACAGCAAGGTCGCGACCCGATCCCGCCGGCCGAGCTGCGGTTCCGCATCGGCGCTTCGATGAACGAAGCTACCCACATCGAGGGCGGGAAGGGGGTCGCGCAGGACATCAAGAATCTTTGCAACGTTGCGGGCCGTGACCTCTATTCCTTCAACGACATTCTTGACTTTGGTTGTGGCTGTGGACGGGTCATCCGGAACTTCAGGGACCGACCCGCGTCCTGCAACCTGCACGGCACCGACATCGACCCCGACCTTGTTGAATGGTGCAAACACAACCTTGACGGTGTCGATTGGAACGTGAATTCGCACCTACCCCCTCTGCCGTTCGACGATGATTCATTCGATCTGATCTATGCAATCTCGGTGTTCACGCACTTGGATAAGGACTTTCAGCATGCGTGGTTGCGAGAGCTCCAACGCGTATCACGCCCTGGGGCGACCGTCATACTGACGGTGCACGGCGAGTCGATCATCGATCGGATACGCAAGTGGGACCGGTCCTACGCGGACGAAGCTTACGAACAGGGACTGCTATTCCTTTCCGGACCGACTGGGCGACTCAAGATCGACGGCCTCCCCGATTTTTACCAGACCGCTTTCCATACCAAGAAGTACATCCACGACGAATGGTCGGCCTACTTCGACATCGTGACGTACGTCGAGCGCGGCATCGCGGACTACCAAGACGCAGTCATCCTGCACAAGCGCCCATGACCACCCAAGGCACTGTCCTAGGGTCCTCGCCCGTACGACACAAACCCGACGTTATGGGTTCCTGCGCACAAGAAGCACCTGCCCAAGCCTGAACTTGGATACGTCAGTGACTAGACTGTAATGGCCGAATATCCAATCTATGAACGCCGCCCCTAAATCTCCGATCGACATTCGGTTGAATATTGACCAGTAGTCGCAATACACATCTTCCGCAGCAAAAATGCCATCATCGGCCATGGCATTCGGAAATAGATTTCGGAAAGACTTCCTTAAATGGGAGGTAGTTAGACTCCCGGCATCGAGAACCAAGTCGAAAGGCCCGAACTCCGAGCTCACATCCCTTAGCACTGAACCGGCATGACCGCGGCAGACGCGGACATGGACTCCGCTTGAATCCGCGACTCTCAGCAACATCGAGTTAAGGTCGATTCCGACGATGACCGAGTCAGAGTGAAGGCGCTTCTGCCACATCTGCAGCGAATCTTCGTAGAAACTACCAATTTCCAACATTCGGAGCGGCCTATGTTGGTCGATCACCGTCGAATAGAAGGACATGTAGTGCATGAGTTTGTCAACGCGCGGAGTAGAGTTTCCCGACTCAGTCATCTGCCTAGGCAGCGCGATGTCCACCGCAGAATAGGCTGCGGTCACAGCAGAGCCTCGACCCCACGAGCGCAGCATTCCGGCTTGGCTCCGCCGCCGAAAGCGCCTACCCCGCGGTGAAAATCTCAGGACAACCTTCACCTTTGTAGTGTGCCATCCCGCGGCTTCGCCGTTGTTCAAAACTGCGCGACTGCGGGCGGGCCTGGAATGCAAGCAGCAGTATTGGCCGGCCCCTGGTGCGGCCGGATTCAGAGTTCTTCTTGCGATCACAACAACGTATCCAGCCGCCGCCAGCCATAGGCGCGAATATCTGCAACCTCAATCCCCGATGGCCCGTATCGACTAAAGTTCGGGAGTATGGCGAAGGCTTTTGCTACCACCATCTCGCCTCGAAGCGATCCCAACTGGGGGTGTCCCGCATACCCCGAAAGGCACTGCGCAACAAGTGGAGTCGCAGTCAACGCCACTTCTCTATTTTCGCCGGCGTCAGCCACGCTCCGATGACTCACAGGTTCTGCATCACGCACCGTGAACCACTGCTGCCCGCCGACTGGTACGACGATTGCATTTCGCTGGGCGAATTCCAGCGCGATTCTGATCTGCACGTGGGACAACTCGATAAGTTCTGGGATGCGGCTCGACCGCTCGCGTACGGTGCCGCAGGTTCGCACGTGCTGCCCATTGCGATCGAAACCTCGGCTGGTAGCGCTGAATTGATCGAAGTTTCCTCATGCCGAAAACGAGTGTTGCCTGTCCGCGAAGGAGTGGCGGCGCGCAAATACCCCACGATGCGGGAACTGAGCCTTGCCCAGAGCAGCCGACTTGCTGCGGCATCCACCCTCACCCCGAAGCCAGGTCAAGAGTTCCTGGTCGCGCAACCGCTGTACTTCAAGCACACAGTTCTCGGACAGTACCGCGCGGCGCATCACCGCCGAGACATCCTCGATTACATGTCGATCGCCGTTGAGTGCGACGTGTTGGATGATGCATCCGCTTCGGAACTTTTGTCAGCGAAACACTTCATACCGGGTGGCACCGAATTCGGTACGTATCCGAGGGCCTGGCTGCTGGAGGTCCTACCCGGCATCGAGGCCGTCGGCCGGAAGTTTCTGACCAGGTACGGCGACCGAGTGGCCAAGTACAACTCCCACCAGGTGAGGGCGGTTGGCTTCCTCTCTGAGCGACTGGGGTCCTTCTTACTGCTCCGTCACCTGAAGACCAAGTACTCCAACGCAATTCCGCTAGAGGTGTTCGGTTTCATGACAACCATCGTCGAAGGCGACGCCGGATACATCCATGCGCGAGGCGACCAGTCCGCAGGCCGCTCCCCCTGGCATCGCCTGCTACCGAAGCGAATGATCCGATGAAGGCGGTTCTACTCGCAGGAGGGCTAGGAACACGGCTCAGGGAAGAAACCACGATCCGGCCCAAACCCATGATCGAGATCGGCGGGCGGCCCATCCTCTGGCACATCATGAAGCTCTACTCTTTCTCCGGTATCAACGAATTCGTCGTGTGCTGCGGCTACAAGGGCTACGTCATCAAGGAGTACTTCGCGAACTACTTCCTGCACATGTCCGACGTGACTTTCGACATGTCGGGCAACAAGATGGAAGTTCATGCACGCCACGCGGAACCGTGGCGCGTGACGTTGGTCGACACCGGGGACGAGACTCTGACCGGCGGACGCCTCAAGCGAGCGGAAAGCTACATCAAGGATGACGACGCCTTCTGTTTCACCTACGGCGACGGACTGAGCGATGTCAACATCGCTGCCAGCGTCGAGTTTCACCGCCGGCATGGACGGCACGCGACCGTGACTGCCGTGCTGCCGCCGGGCCGGTATGGGGCTCTCGAGTGCGATGGCGAGCGGGTCACGGATTTCGTGGAGAAGCCACGAGGCGATGGTGGGCTCATCAACGGTGGCTTCTTCGTCTTGTCGCCGGCGGTACTCGATTACATCGAGGGAGACGAAACTTCCTGGGAAGGAGAACCCTTGCGGCGTCTCGTCGCGGACGGTCAGATGATGGCATTCGAACATTCCGGCTTCTGGCAGCCGATGGACACTCTGCGCGACAAGAACCTGCTCGAAGAGCTGTGGAGCAGCGGTAACGCTCCGTGGAAATGCTGGCCTTGAACGCCTTCGGAAACGTCTACCGTGGTCGGCGCATCCTTGTCACTGGGCATACGGGCTTCAAGGGCAGTTGGTTGTGCCTATGGCTACAGGCACTCGGCGCCGATGTAATTGGGCTCGCGCTGGACCCATCCACACAGCCTAACCACTGGGAGTTGTTGGGCCTCAGTGTGATAGAACACCGAATCGATATCCGCGACGAGGAAGCGGTGCGCGCAGTGCTCGCTGCCGAAAGGCCGGAGATCGTGTTCCACCTGGCTGCCCAGCCGCTGGTTCGTCGCTCCTATCGTGAACCGGTGGCCACTTGGGCGACCAATGTGATGGGTACGGTTCACGTACTGGAGGCCGCTCGTCACGTTTCAGAAGTCTGCGCCATCGTGGTCGTCACCACCGACAAATGCTATGAGAACCGTGAATGGCCATGGTCGTACCGCGAGCGAGACAGATTGGGTGGCCACGACGCGTACAGCGCCTCCAAAGCCGGCGCCGAGTTGGTGACAGCTAGTTACCGCACTGCGTTCCTCCAACACACGTCAGCTCCGCTGCTAGCTACGGCTAGGGGCGGCAACGTAATCGGCGGCGGAGATTGGTCCGAGGACCGGTTGGTGCCCGACCTGGTTCGGTCGGTGGCCGCCTCCGAGGCGGTGGTGATCCGCTCTCCGTGCGCGACTCGGCCCTGGCAGCATGCCCTGGACTGTCTCAGTGGCTATCTGCTACTCGGCCAACGACTCCTCATCGGCGACACCACCGCAGCCGACGCCTGGAACTTCGGACCTGACGGCGATGGTCACCGGACCGTCCGAGAAGTGCTGCATGGCTTGGCTGGGACCTGGCCAGAGTTTCGCTGGCAAGCCACGGCATCGCCTCAACCGCATGAGGCAAACGCCTTGCAACTCGACATAGCGAAAGCAAAGGTGCAGCTCGGGTGGCGCCCAGTTTGGGATTTGGATCGAGCACTTCGGCACACAGCCAGCTGGTATCGCGATTTCTTGGAGAATGGTCACGTGGCGAGTGCCGACCAACTTTCCGAATACGTTGCAGACGCCGCCGCTGCAGAACTGAACTGGGCGACGACATGAATATCCTAGACACGCCGCTGGCTGGCCTGACGATCGTCCGGTCGACGCCCCACGTAGATGCCCGCGGCGCATTCACTCGCTTCTATTGCGGCAGAGAACTCCGGCCAGTTCTCGGCCACCGCGAGGTCGTGCAGATAAATTGTTCGAGAACCGGCCGCACCGGCGCGGTGCGTGGCATGCACTTCCAACACCCGCCGCACGCCGAGATGAAGATGATTCGCTGCCTGCGCGGCAGAGTATGGGACGTCGCGGTCGACCTACGTAAGGCTTCAGCGACCTTCCTGCACTGGCACGCAGAGGAGCTCGAAGAGGGCGATGCGAAAATGGTGGTTCTTCCAGAAGGGTTCGCTCACGGATTCCAAGCGCTGGAACCTGACAGCGAACTGCTCTACCTGCATACGGAGTTCTACCACCCACCTGCCGAGAGCGGCCTACGCCACGACGACCCGCGACTGTCGATCACCTGGCCTCTACCGCCGCAGGATCTCTCCGCTCGCGACCAGTCGCATCCGCTGTTAGGTGCCGACTTCGCCGGAGTCACAGTATGAATTGTCGACACTGTGCCACCCCCTTGGAACACCGTTTCGTGGACTTGGGCTTCGCACCCCCTTCGAATGCCTACCTCAACAGCGCGGATTTGGGCCGCCCGGAGGTGCACTACCCCCTGCGTGTGAACGTCTGCCACCGCTGTTGGTTGGTGCAGACCGAGGACTACGCGCGCGCCGAGGAACTGTTCAGCGCTGACTATGCCTACTTCTCGAGCACGTCCACTAGTTGGCTCGAGCACTCCGCCGCTTACGCCCGGATGATTACCGACCGTCTGAAGTTGGGCCCAGAGAGTCTGGTCATCGAGGTGGCCTCCAACGACGGTTATCTATTGCGAAACTTCGTGCCCGCAGGCATTCCCTGCCTGGGGATCGAACCCACAGCTAGCACAGCGGCGGCCGCGGAGGCGCTGGGTATACCCGTCATTCGGGACTTTTTTGGAGAGGACCTGGGGCGTCAACTCGCAGATGAAGGCCGGCAAGCGGACCTCATCGTGGGGAACAATGTTTATGCGCACGTGCCGGACATCAACGATTTCACCCGAGGGCTGACTGCCGCGCTGACGCCGGAAGGTTCGGTGACGCTGGAGTTTCCGCATGTGATGTCACTGATACAGCACAACCAGTTCGACACCATCTATCACGAGCATTTCTCATACTTGTCACTCACCACCGTGAACCGCATCTTCGCCGCAGCCGGTTTGCGCGTATGGGACGTCGAGGAACTCCCCACCCACGGCGGAAGCCTTCGGGTATACGGATGTCGCACGACAGCCTCCATTCCCACAGACACCAGCGTCGATGCTCTGTTGCTACGCGAAACCCAGTTTGGGATAACTCACCTCGACACCTATACCGCCTTCCAGGAAAAGGCCAACCGCGCGAAGAACGATCTGCTGTTGTTTCTCCTCGAACAGAAGCGAGCCGGGCGGTCTGTAGCCGCCTACGGCGCCGCCGCCAAAGGCAACACCTTGTTGAACTACGCGGGCATCAAAGCCGATCTGCTGCCGTACGTTTGCGATGCTGCCGCCGCCAAGCAAGGTAAGTACCTGCCCGGCAGCCACATTCCTATTTGCGCGCCAGACGCGCTGCATGAGGCTCCGCCCCACTACATAGTGATTCTGCCGTGGAACATTGCCGAGGAGGTGCGCACCCAGTTGGCCGATCTCGTCGAGAATGGCACACGCTTTGTCACTGTGATACCCGAGTTGAGCGTGATTGCCGACGCGCGAGCTGCTATCCGGCAATGAAGTTGGTCAACCCGTATGCGAGCGCGGGTTCTTTCACGCCTTCTTGGGCGCCGGCCTACCCTCTTCCATGACCGGCCAGTCCTTCCAATACACGGCTTTTGGCTGGAGGTAGTTCGCCGCCGCCGGCCCCAAATTAAACAGCATGTCGATGACCGATACGTACGGCGTGAACGGCCCATGGAGCTGTGGGTAGGTGACGAGTTGATAGTCCATGTATTCGATGCGCACTCCTGCCTGGTCGAACGCATCGTAGTCAATGTAGTTCATGGCCCCTAGGCCGGTGAGATAGGTTGTTGCTCCTAGTGCTTCGCAGATTGCGAGTACGCGGTCGCCTCCGTGGAGATCGGTCGCGACTTTCGACTCTGAGCTCACCAGCATCCGTGGCCCCAAGCCCAAGACCGTGCTCAATACCCGCATCGAATGGGCACAAAACTCAGATACGCTATCGGTTTCAAGCCCATAAATTGGACGCACAACCGTGTCGCGGATCAGATCGAAATGAGGAGCAGCGCGGTAAGCTTGATCGATCTTACCCAGGTGGGTAGCTTTCCAGTCCATGTGCGCAAACCGCGCGTCCTTGATGTTCTGGCTACTCTTGCCTGCGCGGTGAACTGGGATAGAGAGCCAATCGATGCCCTGAGCAGTCTTGATTTGTACCCGCGTGATAAATCCGCGTCCGCTACCGCCACCTAACGGGAGCTGCACATCGTCGTAGAACACGAACGTGTCGCAAAGGAGAAGTTGTTCGAACATGCCGCGCCACGGCATGAGCATGGGCTGTGAGATGACGAGGCGCATCGCGCGGTTAGTCCTTAAACACGTACACCGTGTAGTCGTAGAACTTCCCACGACCGTTCACCAGACTGCTGTAGCCGTGGTCTAAACGCACGCGAGGCGAAACTTCGGCGAGTAGCCAGGTCAGCATCTCACCGGGGTTCTGGTAGTACAGGTTATCCACCATGTAGTTCACCCGCGTCGACATCATATTGAACGCCATTCCATGGCGACACAGGCTGAACATTTTCGCCACGATGCGCTTGGTAAAACGCTCCATGTCGGGCAATGAACCGCGCTTAAGCGTTAGGATTCCGTTGCACGCGACGAAATCGTAAGCGGCTTCCTCCTCTAGGGCGAAAACGTCACCACAGATGAACTGTTCGCCGGGGAAGCTCCGACGACCGTGCTCGACCATAGCCTCGACCAAGTCGACGCCTGTGTACTGGATGGGAAGGTTCAGTTCGCGTGCCCGCTTCAGGAGGCCTCCCCAGCCGCAACCAATGTCCAGCACCGACGGGCTGGGCGGGAGCGACACGAAGTCCTTCTGCAGCACCCCGAGCATCTTGTCGTAGCGCACCAGAAGTTCGGATTCATCGTTCCAATCCACCCCCTTGGAGGTGGCGCCATAACGTGCGAACGTTTCGACGTAGTGTTCCTTGAACTCGCGGGTGATTTCGTCCATGTACCGATATCCGTTCAGAACTCCGTAGGCGGTCTGGTCCAAACGTACAAGCGCGTCCTGCTTTTCAATCTGTTCGCGATACGCCCCAATCGGGCGGACCTCGCGGACACTCGGAGACTACCAACGTTGCAGCGTCACCGCCGGTGTTGTGCGCATCCACCTTGGCTTCTTCAGAGCCCACGCCCCGCTGGGCGAATTCTTCCGAAACGGCGCCGGCGTTATGGGAGAATGACCCCCAAGACCTGATGGGCAGGATTCCCGATCCAGGACCACAGCGACTTCCTGTCGATCAGATCCGCACACATAGGCCAATCTTTCGTGAGGTTCGGTTCCGAATTGAGGCTTTCTTGAAACCGCGTGTTCCTTACACCAAGCCGTCGATTACCGAGCTCGAGGTTGGCTATGCGACCGACGCCGCCACACACGGCTGGGGCGAACGGTGTTACGAGTACATCGGACGATTCGAAAGTGCTTTCAAGCAACATCTTGGGGTCAAGCACGCGATTGCCACGTCAAGTTGCACCGGCGCGCTACACATGGGTCTCGCCGCACTCGGGGTCGGGCCCGGCGACGAGATCATCATGGCCGACACCAACTGGATCGCAACGGCGGCACCGATCGTCCACTTGGGCGCTAGACCGGTCTTTGTCGACATCTTGGCCGATAGTTGGTGCCTGAACCCGGAGTTGGTCGAAGCCGCCATTACCCCTCGCACCAAGGCCATCATGGCTGTACACCTGTACGGCAACCTCTGCGAGATGGACGCCCTTCTGGCAATCGGGCAGAAGCATGGCGTTCCCGTAGTCGAAGATGCGGCCGAGGCCATCGGCTCGATCTATCACGGAAGGCCTGCCGGCTCGATCGGGCGGTTCGGCACCTTTTCCTTCCACGGAACGAAGACCGTCACCACCGGCGAAGGGGGCATTTTTGTTACCGACGACGAAGACCTCTTTGAGACGGTGCTCACGCTCAGCAACCACGGACGAGCACGCAGCCAAACCAAACAGTTCTGGCCCGATAGGGTCGGTTTTAAGTACAAGATGTCGAACATTCAGGCGGCGATCGGCGTGGGCCAGATGGAACGTATCGAGGAACTGATCGCGCGGAAGCGCAACATCTTTCATGGCTACAGGGACAGGTTAGCCGACGTCCCACATGCATCGATGAACGTCGAGCCTATCGGAACGCAGAATGGGTTTTGGATGCCGACGGTCGTTTTTGACTCATCACTGGGGTTGACAACTCAAATGATCACGGCTGCGTTCGCAACTCAAAATATCGACGCGCGGGTTTTCTTCCATCCGCTCTCCGCTACTCCGCCGTTCGTGGGATCGGAGGGTGGAGCAATCGCTCACGCTCTACCCAATCGTGCGATCAATCTTCCGAGCTTTCATGACATCACCGAAACGGACCAGGACCGAGTTGCGCAAGTCGCGTTGGGCTTGTGCGTTGCTTGACCAGGGCGGTCTCCGAGACGACCGCGAAGCGTCCGAGACCGCTTGCACCGACTTGGGATTACTCAGCCTGGCAATACCTACGATTCGACGACGATCGTGATCCCGAGGTGCAGGCGCATGGTCGTGCGCACCCTTCCGATCACCGCAGCCTGTGACACCTGAACAACATCCTTTGAGGAGACAGAAATATGGTCGAACAGCCGACAGACCACCAGCAGGAAGTACTCGCGAACGTGGCCGCGCTCGCCAAAGATCAAGAGCTCGCTCGGCTCTCTGCAGAGTGGATCAATCAGAGCTCCAAGAATCGGTACTCGTACAACTTCGAGTGGCTTGGTCGACCGATCATTCAATTCCCCCAGGATGTTGTCTGTTTGCAGGAACTGATCTGGACGGTGAAGCCGAACGTGATCATCGAGACCGGGATCGCGCACGGAGGTTCCCTCGTCTTCAGCGCCTCCATGCTTGCGCTTTTGGACCTGTGTGAAGCGGCGGGTACTGCCGCGCAGGTCGATCCGCGTCGCTCCGACCGTCAGGTCATCGGCATTGATATTGACATTCGCCCGCACAATCGGGCGGCACTCGAGGCCCACCCGCTGTCGCACTACATCACGATGGTCGAGGGCTCTAGCATTGACGCCGCTACGGTACAGACCGTCCACGATCAGGCGCGAGGTCGAGGGGCGACGTTGATCTGCCTAGATAGCAATCACACCCATGAGCACGTTCTTGCTGAGTTGGAAGCATATACGCCTCTGGTGAGTCCGGATAGCTACTGCGTTGTGTTCGACACAGCAATCGAGGATGTCGACGCCGACAGTTTTCCCGACCGACCCTGGGGACCCGGCAACAACCCAAAAACTGCGGTTTGGGAATTCCTCAAATCTCACCCCGAGTTTGAGATTGCACAAGAGATTCCGGTTCGTCTTCAGATCACGGCTGCCCCGGACGGGTTCTTGCGCCGTAAGCGCTGAACGTTCTCGATGCAGTCGGCTTCCTACCGGCTGGCGCGAAGATCTTCCTGCTAGAAGTTAAGAACTTCTTGGGATCAACGCTATCGGTCAAGTCGCATCTGCCCGATCGATCCACTCCAGCAGCGCCCGCAGCCCATCGTCCAGGCTCCACTTCGGTTGCCAATCAAGGCCGTTCATCGCCGGTTCGACATCGCAGCTGGCGGCACGCACATCGCCGTCTCGGAACTTGCCCACCACCACGGGATCAGGCGCTCCGCAAATGCCGGCGACCTTGCGCGCCAACTCCTCGATCGTGGTGGCAGAACCGGAGCCGATGTCGAAACAACGGTAGGGGGCCGCGGGCGTGCGCACTGCGGCGAACAGCGCCTCGACCACGTCGTCGATGAAGACGAAGTCCCGCACGATGCGTCCGTCCTCGTAGATCTCCAATGCTTGCTGTGCCCGGGCCAATCGCGCGAACAGCGCGACGATGCCGGTGTAGGAGTTGGTCAGCGATTGTCCGGGGCCGTAGACGTTCTGCAGCCGCAGGACGCTGAGGTTGGTGTCGTGGGCGGTGGCCCAGGCCGCCAACATGTGTTCCTGGGCCAGCTTGGTCGCCGCGTAGATATTGGTGGGTCGCGGCTCGGTGCGCTCGGCGCTGCTGGGGATCGGTGCGGCGGGGCTACCTGTAGGGCCCTGGGGATCCCATTGACCAGCGAGCAGTTGCGCGTGGCTGCGCGGTTGCGGATAGAAGGTCTCGGTACCGCTTCGCCATTGCCCCTCGCCGTAGACCGCCCGCGACGACGCGATCACAAGTTGCTCGGGGACCACGCCGGCACGACTCAACGCGTCGAGCAGTTGCGAGGTACCCACCACATTGACCGACGCGTGGCGGGTGGCCTCCGACAGCGACTGGGCTGTGCCCGTTTCGGCCGCCAAGTGCACAATCTGCGCGGGCCGAAACAGCCGTAGTACCGCGTCCCAGTCCGGCGCGTGCGTCACATCGCCGGTGAACAACCGCACGCCCTTCGGCAAGGCGATGTCTTCGTGCCCGGAGTGCACCTGAGGATGCAGAACGTCCATGACGGCGACGTCGTAGCCCGCTTCCACGAGTCGCGCCGACAGCGCCGAACCGATGAACCCTGCACCGCCAGAGATGAGTACGGACATAGACACGTGACGACGCCTCCCGTGTGGCTGCGGACCGAATAGGCAGGACCGGTACTCGGCCAAGAATCCGACGCCTGTCATCGTAGCGACGTCGCGATCGGCGGTAACGCGGCAACCCCGTCATCACAGCGATACTCGGCTCCGCTGCGCTTATGCCCAGGAGCCGCGGCGCATGCGCGCCATCGCCTGAAGTTCGAAGACCGGCTTCATCAGGGCCGGATGTGACAGCCGGTTGAGGATGCTGTTGACGTACCCCCGCGACCCTTCGAACGCTAGGCGAAAACACCGCTCGTTCGCCTGGTACTCCTGGTAGACGCGGTCCAGCGCGGAGGTATCCAACGCTTCGTCCCTGGCGGCGGCAGCACTTGTCTCGTAGACGACGGTCATCCAGTCCGAGCTGAACGGGTCCTCCACCGGACCGCTATACCGCTGATGCTGCAGGTCGGGCGACAGGAAGTCGTCGATGGCCCGTTCATCCGGAGCATTCAGGTCAATCGCCAGTGTTGTCGAGATCCGCTTGCTCTCGCGGCGCCAATCATCAAGCAGTTCCGCGTAATCGACGAACACCCGCGGTACCCCTCGCGAGGACTTCTCGGCCAGCAGGCTGTACTTGAGCCACAGGGCGCTGCCGAGTTCCTCCGGAGCCTTACCCGCCTCAGCGAGTGACGCGACGACCTCCTGCGGGTGGCGCACCGCGATGACAGCAGCGGTGTCGTACCCCGCCAGCTCCGCGGCCTCGAACCACATGTCGGACAGTGCGGTGATCCGCAGTTCTTTGATCACAGTTGCGGGCGCGGCCGGCAGCCGCTTCAAGTAGGCCACGATGTCCGCGACCTGACCGGCCCGCACATCCGGATCGATGGCGCCGTCCTCCAGCAGTCGCAGCGACGGATCCCACCAGGAACTGCCGCATCGGGCCAGAAATGAACTGTTGAGGATGATCGAATCACGGGGTTCCCAGTAGCCTCGCCGATTGTGCTTGCCGGCGCCCAGCATCCCGCCGGGAAGGGCCAGGCCGCTCAACGAGAGAACGCGGGTGAGCGCCGAGGTCCCGGATCGGGCCACTCCCAGGACGAAAACCAGCAGCGGGCGATCCCGCTTGTTGTCGAGTGGGTCCAAGGGCGTCATGCCGACACCGCCTTTTTGAGCCGCACCCGACGCACGCCGAAGCGGTGCATGACAACACAACAATGGTGATATCTGGTCCTCATCATCAAACCCCCAGAGTTCTGGTGTGTTTGGCGACCGTCACCCCGATGCGACGGCCAACAGGCTTTCTGTACGCCACCATAGGCGGAATGGGGCGTCGGGCAGGGAAATACGTTTCCCCGCTGGGCCCCGTCCAACCGCTCCTGGTCCATCCGATCATGGCGTCCGTCGGGCCGCCAAAGACGCATACACCGAGAAACGACGGGGTAGCGTGACGCCGGTGTTGGGTTCGGTGTTGGCTGTTGCACTTCTGGGCAACCTCAACGCGATGCGGCTAGGGGCCATGCTGCTGCTGGTTTCCCGGCCGCGCACCACTCAAAACTTGCTGGTGTTCTGGATCGGCTGCATGACATCGACCTTGTGTTGGCTGATGATCCCGCTGGCCCTGCTTCATTTCACCCCGGTGCTTCGCTCGTCGGTGCTGGACCTCAATGATTCCGCGACAAACGGATCAACCTCCCGCATCATCCAGATCGGCTTCGGCGCCGTGGCGCTGTGCGTGGCGGTGCTGCTGTTCGTACGCCTGCGCACCAGGCCGGGAGCGCCTCCACCCCCGAGCAAGCCCGTGACCGGCGACGACGCACCGCAGGACGGGCCTGCTGAGCCTCCCGCGGGCCGCGGCGCGACGGTGCGCCGTGCCGTCCACAGGCTGAGTAGACCCGCCCGCGACGCCTGGTCTGAGGGATCCCTGTGGGTGGCCGGCGTCATCGGGCTCGCGATGGGGCCGGCACCGGAAATGGTTTTCCTTGTGCTCGCAATCATGGTCACTTCGGGCGCCGCGATCGGGGCCCAACTGGGCGCCGCGATCGCTTATGCCGTCGTACTGCTGGCCCTGGTGGAGACAGTTATTGTGACCAGCGCCGTTGCCCCGGCAAAGACCTCGGAGGCGCTGGAACGGCTCCGACTCTGGTCAATGTCGCACCGCCTGCAAATCCTGGTTACCGTCTTCACGGTGGCCGGCGCCTCCGCCGTGCTGAGCGGCCTCGTGAGAGGTTGACCGCGCATATGACAACCGAGTCGACCCATTGCCGAACGTGCGCCAGCTATCAGCTTCGTGAGGCGGACACGCTACGACGTGGAAGTTCCTGTGCCTGAGGAGTATCCAGCAATGCGCGGTGGCTTCTCTGGTGAGTGCGGCGCCCGCCTTCAAGATCAGTTGTTCTGCGCGGCAAGCGAACACCCCTGCGTCGGGCAGCGCGGCGACGTATCTGCCGCGGCCTCCGTGCGTCCGCATAGGCTGTTCGACGGATTGCCCTCGCAAGACGCGCTAGATTGCCAGGGACGATAAGGTGGCATACGTGCATCAGCAGGACCGACCAGGGACCGCCAACGCCGTAGCCATGCTCGGACGGGTCGAGTAGGGAGGGCCATGCGCGGCATCATTCTGGCGGGGGGCTCGGGCACTCGGCTGCATCCGATCACCACCGGCGTGAGCAAGCAGCTGCTTCCCGTCTACGACAAACCGCTCGTCTACTACCCGCTGTCCACGCTGATCATGGCCGGCATCCGCGACATCTTGGTGATCACCACCCCGTTTGACGCCCCCGCGTTCCAGCGGCTGCTCGGTGACGGTTCAGCCTACGGAGTCAATCTCAGCTACGTCGCCCAGGATCGACCCGAGGGCCTGGCTCAGGCATTTGTGCTCGGTGCCGACCACATTGGCAACGAAACCGTCGCATTGGCGTTGGGCGACAACATCTTCTACGGCCCAGGCTTGGGCACCAGCCTGCAGCGTTTCCAAAACATCAGCGGTGGCGCCATTTTCGCGTACTGGGTGGCCAATCCGTCGGCCTATGGCGTGGTCGAGTTCGGCGCCGACGGCACGGCGTTGTCGCTCGAGGAGAAGCCCAAGGAACCGAAGTCGAACTACGCCGTGCCCGGGCTGTACTTCTACGACAACGACGTCATCGAGATCGCGCGCTCGCTGAAGAAGTCGGCCCGCGGCGAGTACGAGATCACCGATGTCAACCGGACGTACCTGGAACAGGGCCGGCTATCCGTCGAAGTGCTGGCCCGTGGCACCGCCTGGCTGGATACCGGAACCTTCGATTCGCTGCTCGATGCCAGCGACTTCGTGCGCACCATCGAACGACGCCAGGGACTGAAAGTCGGTGCACCCGAGGAAATTGCCTGGCGCGCAGGCTTCATCAACGATGATCAGCTCGCCGCACGCGCCAAGGAACTGCTCAAGTCCGGCTACGGGCAGTACCTCCTGCACCTGTTGGACCGGAAGTAGCCGTCGCGCTGTAACGCTTGGGCGTCCACATCAGATAGGAAGATAGGTCTCGCAGCAGGTTTGAGACCGAGGCATCGGTGGGTAGCTCAACCGATGTCGAGAATGTCCGGGGTCGGCCCCCGCTGGATGACATCTCGTCAATACTCGAAGGAGCGACACATGATCCGATCATCGTTGACCAAAGTAGCTGCCGCGGCCTGCGGACTGGCCATGTCCTTGTCGGCCGGCGCGGGCATCGCATCCGCGGCCCCCGACTACGGCCCGATGGTCGACACCACCTGCAGCTTCGACCAGGCCATGACCGCGGTCCGCACGGAGAACCCCACCGCCGCGCAGTACCTTGACCAGTCGCCGCCCAACGTGCAGTTCCTGCAGGTGTACCTCGGCTCGTCGCGCGATGAGCGGATCAACCTGCTCAACCAGATCAGCGGCAACCCGGGCATCGACCAGGCCCTGCCGGTGTTCCAGCAGATGCTGACCAGCTGCTCCAAGTACTGAACTCATTCACTCCAGATCGTCCCCAGCGGGAAGCGCTTCACCGCTGGGGATGATTTGTTTCGTCTCCGCGGTCTTCCCCGAGCAGCGCACGCACCGCGGGACGGGTCCCGTAGGGGCGGAGCATGGCACTGGCGGGCCGCGGGCGCACCCGCTGCGGCCACCAGAACCACCGACCCAGCAAAGCGGCGATCGACGGGGTCAGGAAGGCGCGCACAATCAACGCGTCGAAGAGCAAACCGAAGCAGATGGTGGTACCCACCTGCCCGATGATCCGCAGGTCGCTGACCACCATGGCGGCCATCGTGAGGGCGAACACCAGACCCGCCGTCGTCACGACCTTGCCGGTACCGCCCATCGCCCGGATCAGTCCGGTATTCAACCCGGCGCCCATCTCCTCCTTCATCCGGGAGACCAGCATCAGGTTGTAGTCCGAACCGACTGCCAGCAGGATGATCACGGACATCGCCAGCACCATCCAGTGCAGATAGATGCCAAAGATGTACTGCCAGATGAGCACTGAGATGCCGAACGAGGCGCCCAGCGACAGCACGACCGTGCCGACGATCACCAGGGCCGCAATCGGGCTGCGCGTGATGATGAGCATGATCAGGAAGACCAGACACACCGCGGCGATACCGGCGAGCCAGACGTCCCAGGTCGAGCCGTCATGCCAATCCTTGGCGGTGGCCGCGGCGCCGGCGATATAGACCTTGCCGCCGGCCAGCGGAGTGCCCTTGAGTGCTTCCTCGGCCGCGGTCCTGATCTGGTCGATGCGGTGGATGCCCTCGATGGAGGCGGGATCGCCGCTATGAGAAATGATGTAGCGCACCGATTTTCCATCCGGTGACAGGAAGAACTCCATGGCGCGCTGGAACTCCGGATTCTCGAAGACTTCCGGAGGCAGGAAGAACGAATCCTCGATCTGGGCCGCGTCGAATGCCCGTCCCATGACGCTGACGTCCTTGGAGGATTCCTCCATGCCGGAGTTCAGGCCCGACATGGTGCTGTGCATGGTGAGCGTCATCTCTCGCATCCGCTCCATGACCGCGATCATCTTCGGCATGATGACCAGCATCTCCGGCATCAACTCGTTCATGATCGCCATTTCGTCGACCAGGGTCGCGAAGTCGTCGTTCAACCGGTCGACTTTGTCGATGGTGTCGAAGATGGATCTCAGCGCCCAGCAGACCGGGATGTTGTAGCAGTGCGGTTCCCAGTAGAAGTAATTGCGGATCGGCCGGAAGAAGTCGTCGAACAGCGAGATGCTGCCGCGCAACTCCTCGAGGATCTCCTGCATTTCCTTCGTGTGCCCGAACATGCTGTGCGTCGTGGCGACCATCTCCGTCATGACGCCCAACATGCGTTTCTGGACCGCGATCATCTTCGCCATGTCGTCGGCCTGCTTCAACATGTCGTCGGTGCGTTCGTTCTGGAAATGATTCGACTGGGTCTGGGTGGCAGTTTGCAGGCTGAGCAAAAACGGGATCGAGGTGCGTTCCATCGGGGTGCCCTCCGGTCGCGTGACCGCCTGCACCCGCGACACCCCGCGCACCTGGAAGATGGCCTTGGCGACCTTGTTCAACACCAAGAAGTCGTCGGGGTTGCGCAGATCGCGATCCGTTTCCACCATCAGAACTTCGGGCGTCATTCGCGACTGAGAGAAATGCCGCTCGGCGGCCTGGAACCCCTGGTTGGCCGCGATGTCTCCCATGATGTAGTTGCGGTCGTTGTAGCTCGTCTTGTAGCCGGGCAGCGCCAGCAGGCCGACGAGCGCGAGCGCCAGTGCCGACACCGCGATGGGCGCCGGCCAACGGACGATCGCCGTGCCGATTCCACGCCACCGACGCGCCGCGATCTTGCGCTTGGGTTCCAGCATGCCGAATCGGCTGGCCACCGCGACACCGGCCGGCACCAGGGTCACGGCGACCGCCACCGCGGCGGCCAGGCCGATGGCGGCCGGAATGCCCATGGTCTGGAAGTACGGGAGCCGGGTGAAACTCAGGCACAACATGGCGCCGGCGATGGTCAGGCCGGATGCCAGAACCACCGGGGCGACACCGTGATACATGCTGTAATACGACGTTTCACGATCCTGGCCGGCCTGCCGTGACTCCAGATACCGGCCGAAGAAGAAGATGCCGTAGTCGGTGCCCGCCGCGATACAGAGGAACACCAACATGTTGACGGCAAAGGTGGACAGTCCGAGGATCTCGTAATGGCCGAGCACCGCCACGACGCCGCGGGCCGCGCCCAGCTCGAAGCCCACCATTAGCAGCAACAGGATCACGGTGGCCAGCGACCGGTAGACCATGAGCAGCAGCGTGAAGATCACCACGACGCTGACGATCGTGATCTTCAGGATGGAATCGTTTCCACCCTGGTGCATGTCGGTGACCAGCGGGCCCGCACCGGTCACGTAGACATCCACACCCGCCGGGGGCGGTATCCCATCGACGATGGCCCGCACGCCGGCGACCGACGCGTCACCCTGGGCCGTGCCCTGATCCCCGACCAGGTTCAACTGGACGTAGGTGGCCCGGCCGTCCGGGCTCTGCACGCTCGAGGCGGTGAGTCGGTCCCCCCAGAGGTCCTGCACATTCGTCACATACTCTGGGGCGCCTTGTAATTGATCGACCAGGTTCGCGTAGTACTCGCGGGAGTCTTCGCCGAGGGGTTCCTGGCCCTCCAGCACGATCATGGCGAAGTTGTCGGAATCGGAGTTGTCGAAGGTTTCGACCATCCGCTTCATCGCCTGCGCCGACGGGGCGTCCGCGGGCATCAGCGCGACGGCGTTCTCCTCGCCGACGGTCTCCAACATCGGTGCCGAGAAGGTCAGCGCCAGAATCAGCGCCAACCATCCCACGATGATCAGCGGGGCGAACCGCCGTATGTTCCGGGCTATGAAGGGCTGCCGGGAATCCTCAGTGTCCATTCGGATTCCGCTAATCCCTCATGAGCAATGACCGCACGAGCGGGCGAGGACCTGTCGACCGGAGCATCGCACTGGCCGGCCGCGGGCGCACCCGCTGGGGCCACCAGAACCAACGGCCCAACAGCGCGGCAATCGACGGGGTCATGAACGCGCGCACCACCATCGCGTCGAACAACAGGCCCAGGCCGATCGTCGTACCCACCTGACCGAGCATCAGCAGATCGCTGACGATCAGCGACGCCATGGTGGCCGCGAAGACCAACCCGGCCATGGTGACCACCCGGCCGGTGCCGCCCATCGCCCGGATCAACCCGGTCTTCAACCCAGCGCCGACCTCTTCCCTCATGCGTGAGACCAGCATCAGGTTGTAGTCGGAACCGACCGCCAATAAGACGATCACCGACATGGCCAGCACCACCCAGTGCAGCTGGATGCCGAAGATGTGCTGCCACACCAAGACCGAGAGCCCGAAGGACGCGCCGAGTGAGAGCACCACCGTCCCGACGATGACCAGCGCGGCGATGACGCTGCGGGTCATCAGGACCATGATCATGAAGATCAGGCAGATCGCGGAGATCAGGGCGATCAGCAGGTCGTACACGGAACCCTCGACGAGGTCCTTGACCCCGGCCGCGGTGCCGGACAGGTAGATCTCCGAGCTTTCCAGCGGGGTCCCCTTGAGCGCCTCCTCGGCCGCGATCCGGACCGGCTCGACCAGCGCCATGCCTTCCGTGGTCGCGGGATCTCCGCGCTGGGTGATCAGCATGCGCGCGGCCTTGCCGTCCGGCGACAGGAAGATGTCGGTGACGCGCTTGAATTGCGCGGACTCGATGATCTCCGGCGACAGATAGAACGAATCGTCGTTGTTCGACGAGTTGAATGCCTTGGCCATCGCGGTGGCGGTATCCGCGGAGTCGTCCATCTGTCCCAGAATTCCGGACATGGTGCTGAACATCGTCAGCATCATGGTGCGGCTGGACTCCATGGTGGAGATCATCGTCGGAAACTGCAGGAGCATCTGCGGCATCAGCAGCGCCAATTTATCGAGATCCTTCACCATTTCCGCCATGGTGCCGCTGACCTGATCGACACCGTCGAGCGCCTCGAAAATGCCGCGCAATGACCAGCAAATGGGAATGTTGTAGCAGTGCGGTTCCCAGTAGAAATAGTTGCGAATCGGCCTGAAGAAGTCGTCGAAGTTCGCGATGTGGTCGCGCAATTCGGTGGTGGTGTCCTGCAACTCGTGGGTGGTCTCGACCATCCGTTGCGTAGTGCTGACCATCTCCTGCATCAGCGCGTACATCCGCTTCATCAGGGCGATGGTTTCGGCCATCTCGTCGGCCTGTTTGCGCATGTCTTGCATGCGCGCCTGCTGGAAGGGAAGGGCAAGGCGCTGACTGGCATTCGACATGCTGATCATGTACGGAATGGTGGTGTCCTCGAGCTGCGTCCCCTCGGGTCGCGTCACCGACTGCACGTTGGCGATGCCCGGCACCTCGAAGATCGCCTTGGCGAGCTTGTTCAGGACAAGGAGGTCCGTCGGGTTCCGCATGTCGTGATCGGACTCGATCATGAGAAGTTCGGGCGTCGCCATGACCGCTGCGGGGAAATGGCGCGCCGCGGCTTTGTAGCCCTGATTGGCGGAAATGTTCTCCGGGATGAATTCCTGGTCGCTGTAGCTGGGGTTGTAGCCCGGCAACGTCAGCAGACCGATCATCGCCAGCGCCATCGTCGCCACCAGAATCGGCGCCGGCCATCGGACGATGGCGGTGCCGATGCGCCGCCAACGCCGGGTCATGACATTTCGCTTGGGATCGAACTGGCCGAAGCGACTGCCCAGGGCAATGGTGGCCGGCACCAGGGTCAGTGCCACCGCGACCGCCACCAAAATGCCCAGCGCGCCCGGAATACCCAACGGCTGGAAATGCGGCAGTCGGGTGAAGCTGAGGCAGGCGATCGCGCCGGCGATGGTCACGCCGGAGGCCAGGACCACCTTGGCGACTGAGCGGAACGCGGTGTAATACGCCTGTTCTCGGCTCTCGCCCTGTTGTCGCGCCTCTTGGTATCTACCGAAGAAGAAGATGCCGTAGTCGGTTCCGGCCGCGATGCCCACCGACACCAACAGGTTGACCACGAACGTCGTCAGTCCGACGACGCCGTGCATACCGAGATAGGCGACGAGGCCGCGGGCCACTTGCAATTCGACGAGGACCGCGAACAGCAGGACGATGACGAGGATGAAGGATCGGTAGAAAAAGAGCAGCATGAAGAAGATCACCGCGATGGTGACCAGGGTGAAGAGCAAGACCGTCGCGGCGCCACTCTCGCCCGCGTCCGCGGCGATCGCCGCCGGCCCCGTCAGGAAGGTCTCGACTCCCGGTGGCGCGGGTGTGTTCTCGATGATCTCCTGAACGACCCTGACGGCCTCGTTCGACTCGGCCTGCCCGAAGCGGCCGACCAGGTTGATCTGGACGAAAACAGCCTTGCCGTCGGCGCTTTGGGCGGCACCGGCCGTGAGCGGGTCTCCCCAGAAGTCCCGGACGAACTGCACATGCTCGGGCTTTTCCTCGAGCTGACGGATGATCTCGTCGTAGTACTCGTGCGCGCTGGCGCCGAGGGGCTCCTGCCCCTCGAGGATGATGACCGCCACGCTCTCCGAGCTCGGCTCCTGGAAGACCTCGCCCATGCGCACCGCTGCCTGGATGGCCGGTGCTTCGGTGGGTGTCAGCGAGACCGCGTGCTCGCGTTCCACGACCTCCAATGGGGGGACCGCGACCGTCGCGAGGACGGCCAGCGCCAGCCAGCCCAGGATGATCAGCGGTGAGAAGGTCCGGATGAAGGACGCGATACGCGGCCGAGATGACCGCTGCGTCTCGGTGGTTTCGGTGGTCATGCGGCCTGCACGAGACAAGAGGTGAAGGCGTTTACCTGGTTGGAGACTTTCTCCTCCTGGACCTCATCGTCCACGATGATCCGACACCCGATAGTGCTGCCATCCCCCTGCGCCATGATGCTGCCGATGGTGGTCGTCTGGTTGACCTCGAATTCCAAGCTCCAGGGCAGGGGCACATCCTCCACGAATTGCGGATCTGTGTCGGCGTCGAAATAGCTGATATTGGCTACCGAACCCGGCGACCCGAACACCTCATAGGTCAATCTCTTCGGGTTGAACGCTTCGGTCTGGGCCTGTTCCGACGAGCTATACGTCGGGCGTTGTTCCGAGCCGAAAATACCGTGCAGCCTCGAAACGGCGAACCCACCTGCGCTGAACACCACGAGCGCCAGCAGCGGTATCCACAACCGCTTCAGAAGCCGCAAAATGGTAGGTCTCCTCCGTTAACTTGCCACACCCGGCGCGATGGTGCGCCGCACTCGCAAACGCGTGGCCCCCCGAGGCCGTAACTCAGTTCTGGAAGAGTAAACCATGCCCATGGCCAGCGTATAAGGCGGTTCTGGACGACTTTAGAACCGGCAAATTGAGACCTCCCCGAATTTCTCTGCGGGCCTGCGGGAAACTGCACTGTGACTGATTCCTGGCGAATACCCGATAGGTGGTCTCTCAGAGTTCGCACCCCGCAATCTCTGGCACGACCGTGCAACTCACGGCCGGCACGGTAAGTTCGATCCGGTGGACCAACCCGACGGCGAACGCGTCGACGCCAACACCCTGACGGGGGTCTCGGAAACCGCGTTGCTGACGCTGTACGGGCGTGCCCATCAGGCCGGACACCCGGACGCGATCATCGACGACCCGATGGCGATCCGGTTGGTGGAGGCCATCGACTTCGATTTCGAGAAGTTCGGCCGCAAGGGCCAGGAGATGGCTTTGCGGTCGCTGGCCTTCGACCGCGCCGCGCTCAGTTATCTGTCGCAGCATCCGACAGCTACGGTCGTGGCGCTTGCTGAGGGCCTCCAAACCAGTTACTGGCGCCTGACCGCCGCGCGTCCCGACCTCGAATTCTACTGGCTCACCATTGATTTCCAGCCGGTCATCGATCTTCGGGAACGGTTGCTGCCGACATCTGGGCGAATCCGTACGCTCGCGCAGTCGGCGCTGGACTACTCCTGGATGGACCAGGTGGACACCAGCGACGGGGTCTTCATCACCGCCGAGGGCCTGCTGATGTATCTGCAGCCCGAGGAGTCGATGGGCCTGATCCGGGAATGTGCGCGCCGCTTCCCCGGCGGCCAGATGATCTTCGACCTGCCTCCGGTGCTGGTGAAGAAGTTCGCCCCGAAGGGGGTCCGGTCCACCCGGCGCTACCGCGTCCCACCGATGCCGTTCAGCCTCAAGCCCGCCGAACTGGCGGATCTGGCCAACACCGTGCCGGGCATCCGCGCGGTCCACGACCTGCCTATGCCGCGCGGCCGCGGCTGGGCTTTCGAGAAACTGTTCCCGGCGTTCTGGCAGTGGAAGCCCACCAAGCAGTACCGCGGCGCCTACACCCTGCTGGAGTTCGGCTGATCGCGCGGGTTCAGAGCGCGAACGAGAATCCGCCGTTGACGCAGACGGTCTGGCCGGTGATCCACGAGCCCTGATCGCCGGCGAGCAGCAGGGCGAGGTTGGTGACGTCGTCGGGCACCCCGGGACGACGGATGGCGTAGTTCTGCAGAATCGCCTTGGCCTGAGGCGAATCGGCCTGCTCGGCCCACAGCGGTTCGGTCATCGGGGTCCGCATGGTGCCCAGCGAGATGTTGTTGGCGGTGATGTTGTAGCGGCCGTTCTCCAGCGCGATCGAGCGGGTCAAACCGGCGGCGCCCGCCTTGGCCGCGCCGTACACCGCACCACCCGGATCCCCGACCCGGCCCGCATCGGAGACCACCGTGAGCACGCGCCCCCACTTGTTGGACACCATGGCCGGCAGGACCGCGCGGGTGCAGTGCAGCACCCCGTACAGGTTGATCCGCAGGAAGGCTTCCCAGTCGGCGGGTTCGGTCTCGGCGAACCGGGCCCGGCTGCCGAAACCCTCGGCCCCGGCGTTGCCGGCGTTGTTGACCAGGACATCGGCCGGTGCGTGCGCGGCCAGCGCCCCCGTCACCGCGGCATAGTCGGTGACGTCGAAGGGAACGGACGCGGCAGTGCCACCGGCACTGCGGATTTCACCGACCACCTCCTCGCAGCGCTCGGAACGCAGATCGTTGACCAGCACCTCGGCCCCCGCCTGCGCGAACGCCAGGGCGATACCGCGGCCGATACCCTGGCCGGCGCCGGTCACCAGGACGCGGCGGCCCTCCATTCCGGGACCGGCACTCACCGCGTGGCCGCCGGGGTGAACTCGATGCGCAGTTCGGTCAGGCCACGCAGCAGGAACGTCGGGTCATACGCGTAGCGGCGGTCACCGGCCGGGCCGTGGAACTCCTCGTCGATCCGAATGTCGCTCATGCGCTCCAACATACGACGTACGGTGATCTGCCCTTCCACGCGCGCCAGCGGCGCGCCGGCGCAGGTGTGGATGCCGCGGCCGAATGCGATGTGTTCGCGGACGTTCTTGCGCTCGGGCCGGAACTCGTGCGGGTCCTCGAACTTGCGCGGGTCCCGGTTGGCGGCGCCCAGGCACAGCATCACGATGGTGCCGGCCTTGAGGTGGACTCCGCCGAGCGTGGTCGTCTTGCGGACCAGCCGGAAGTCGACCTTGGTCGGCGAGTGCATCCGCAACGACTCTTCGATGAAAGTCGGTATCCGATCGAGGTTTTCGCGCAACAGCTGCTGATAGTCCGGCCGATCGCCCAGGACCTGGACCGCGGCGCTGAGCAGCTTCGTGACGGTCTCCTGCCCGGCGGCGAACAGGAACGTCGCGGGCTTGACGACCTCCAGCAGTTCCGGGGTCGTACCGTCGGGGTACACCGCGCTGGCCATTCCGGACAGCACGTCCTCGCGGGGCTCGCGACGGCGCTCGGCCAGGTAGCCGGCGAACTTGTCGTCCAGGTACTGCAGCGGGTCCAGTCCGACCGGCTCGCCGTCGAGGGCACCCACCCGGGTGCCGCCGGGCTGCTCGGCGCCCAGGGCCGCCAGGAACTCCGGGCGATCTTCCTCGGGAACACCGAGCAGGTCGATGATCGCCGAGGTCGCGAACGGCTTGGCGTACTCGGACAGGAACTCGCACTTACCGTCTGCGCCAGAAGGATCCATGATGTGGTCGAGCTGGCTGTCCACCAGCTGCCACATGTACTCCTCGTTCTCCTTGAGGCGCCGCGGCGTCAGCAGCTTGTTGAGCAACGACCGCGCCCGCTCGTGGGCGGGCGGATCCATGACCACCATGTGTTCGTGGATGGGGAACAGATGCCGGTGCGCCTCGATCTGTTCGCTGATGTCGTCACCCTCGGGTTCGAACGGCAGCGGGGGGAACGGTCCGCCGATGGCGTTGACCGCCGAGAACGACTCGTGGTCCTTGAAGGCGGCCATCACCTCCTGGTACCCGGTGACGGCGACGACGCCGTAGTGCGGTTCGCGGAAGACCGGCCCCTGTTCGCGCAGGTAGTCCCAGTAGGCGTAGGGATCCTGACTGAGGTCGGGGTCGGAGAAATAGTCGACGGAGGCGAGGTCGGTCATGGGTGGGCCGTCCTTTCGGCGCTGGTGCGGGGCTGACGAGGGGGCTGGATTACTGCTGTTCGGTGATCGTGATCGCCCCGCGCGGACATGCGTCGACGGCGGCACGGACCTGGTCCCAGTACTGCGCCGGTGGCTGTTCGGCGCAGGTGGCGATGTCGTCGTCGGTCAGGTCGAAGACCTCGGGTGCGGTTTCGATGCAAAGTGCGTGACCTTCACACAGCTGCGGATCGACCCGTACTCGCAGGGTGCCAACGCCCACGGTCATGTCTCCTCCACGGTTCAATACTGATCGATCGATCAAACTGTTAGAATGCGCCATGCCTATCACGGCGCCGGACGGGCGGTCAAGCATCCTCGCGACGGCGGCTCGCTGAATGCCCGCGCCCCGCAAGACCAAAGCCGCGGACAACGGTGCGCGGCAACGGCTCATCGAGGCCACCGCCAAGGTCATGCGCGAGGAGGGCTACGCCGCGGCCACCTCGCGGCGGGTCGCCACCGAGGCCGGCGTCAAGCAGGCGCTGGTCTACTACTACTTCCCCACCATGGACGACCTGTACGTCGAGGTCCTGCGCGCCGGGGCCGAGGTATCGCTGGCGAACATGCGTGCCACGCTCACCGACAACGATCCGCTGCGCACCCTGTGGCTGATCAACAGTGATCTTCGGATGACCGGGCTGAACACCGAGTTCATGGCGCTGGCCAACCACCGCAAGGCCATTCGGGCCGAACTCAAGTCCTACGCGGAACGGGTGCGCGACATCGAGACCGCAGCGGTCACCGTCGCCCTGCGCGCCGCGGGCATGGACCTCGAGGAATATCCGCCGGTGGCGGTGTCGATGATCATCGCCCAGATCGCGCGCAGCCTCTGCAACGAGAGCGCCGTCGGGGTCACGCTGGGCCACGAGGAACTGCGCGCGTTCATGAAACGCCAACTCGACCTGTTCGCCGGCCCGGCCCCGAAGCCCTGACCCACCGGGCCCGGCGCCCACTCTTGGCGGCAACTGGTTGACAGATCGGTCGATCAGTGCCACGCTCCTGATCGATCGACCAATACTGGTCGGACATTCACACGCCGGTCGGGCGATCGCTTGCAGGCGTCGCAGAGAATTGAGGTGAGTCATGGGCGGACGGGTAGAAGGCAAGGTTGCATTCATCACCGGTGCGGCGCGTGGGCAGGGACGCAGCCACGCGGTGCGCCTGGCCGAGGAAGGCGCCGACATCATCGCGATCGATGTGTGTCGGCAGATCAGCAGTGAGAGCCGGATTCCGGCGGCCACGCCCGACGAGCTCGCCGAAACCGCGGACCTGGTCAAGAATCTCGGCCGTCGCATCGTCACCGCCGAGGTCGACGTGCGCGACTACGACGCGGTGAAGGCCACGGTCGACAGCGGCGTCGAGCAGCTGGGTCGGCTCGACATCGTGGTGGCCAACGCCGGCATCGGCAACGGTGGCGACACCCTGGACAAGACCAAGCAAGAAGACTGGGACGACATGATCGACGTCAACCTGTCCGGCGTCTGGAAGTCCGTCAAAGCCGCAGTGCCGCATCTGCTCTCGGGCGGCAACGGCGGTTCGATCATCCTCACCAGCTCGGTCGGCGGCCTCAAGCCGTACCCGCACACCGGCCACTACATCGCCGCCAAGCACGGCGTCATCGGCCTGATGCGCACCTTCGCCGTCGAGCTCGGCCAGCATTCCATCCGGGTCAACGCCGTGTGCCCCACCAACGTGAACACCCCGCTGTTCATGAACGAGGGCACCATGAAGCTGTTCCGCCCCGACCTGGAGAACCCGGGCCCCGAGGATCTCAAGGTGGCCGCCCAGTTCATGCACGTGCTGCCGGTCGGCTGGGTCGAACCCGTCGACATCAGCAACGCGGTGTTGTTCCTGGCCTCCGACGAGGCCCGCTACATCACCGGCCTGCCGGTGACAGTCGACGCCGGCAGCATGCTGAAGTGACGAAGGCCGGCACCGCGTGAAACTCGCATTCAGCCTCCCGCACATGTTGCGGCTCAAGGCAATGACGCAACCCTGGGAAGCATCGGTGACCGGTGCCGACCAGACCCGGATGGCCCGTCGTGCCGACGAGTGGGGCTACGACATGATCGCGGTGCCGGAACACTTCATCATCCCGACCGAGCACCTCGAGCTGTCCGGTCCGCATTATCTGCAGTCGACCGTCGCGCAGGCCTATCTCGCCGGGGCGACCAGCCGGATCATGCTCAACTCCTGCATCACGGTGCTGCCGCTGCAGCATCCGATCGTGCTGGCCAAGACCCTGGCCACGGCCGACTGGATGAGCAGCGGCCGCATGATGGTCACGTTCGGCGTCGGTTGGCTCAAGGGCGAGTTCGACCTGCTCGGTGTGCCGTTCCACGAACGCGGCCGCATCGCCGACGAGTACCTGGCCGCCATCGTGGAGCTGTGGACCAGCGAGACCCCGCGCTTCGAGGGCAAGTACGTGTCCTTCGACGACGTCGCGTTCGAGCCGAAACCCGTTCAGAAACCGCATCTGCCGATCTGGATCGGCGGCGACGCCGACGCCGCGTTGCGCCGGGCGGCGAAGTACGCCTCCGGTTGGTGGTCGTTCCTGACACCGCCGGATCAGCTCGCCGAGCGCCTCGACTTCATCAAATCCCAACCCGAGTACGACGGCCGGCCCTTCGACGTCGTGCACGGGCTGGGCACCACCCGGGTCGGGGAAGGCCATGCCGTGCAGGACGATCCGCACGGGCGGCCCGGTATGAGCGCGGCGGAGATCGTCGACCGGCTCAGTTGGCTCGGCGAGCAGGGGGTGACCGTCAGCGCGGTCCCCATCCCGCCGGTGCGCGGCGTCGAGGAGTATCTGGATTACGCGCAGTGGGTGATCGAGGAGATCAAGCCGCAGGTGCCGTAGTCAGGTGTGCCCGCGCGCTTTGTGGGCACACTGCATCCATGGAGACTCACGAATACGCCCCCGGCCGCAGCGTCGACGTTTTCGGCGACCCCGCCCAGCCCACGGTGCTGCTGTGGCACGGCACCCAGACCGATGCCCGACACACCGTCGGTTCGCTGGCCGGACTGCTCGCCGGCCACGATCTGCGGGTGGTGGTGCCCGATTGGAACTCGCACGCCGACGATCACGGTCGCTCGGATCTGCTGGCCTCGGTGCAGTTCGCCCGCGCCGGAACGACCGAACCGCTGGCCGTGATCGGCTGGTCCCTGGGGGCGATGGCCGCGGCGGGTCTGGCGATCGGCGCCGACCGGTACGACGTGAGCGTGCGTCACGTGATCGGCCTGGGCGGCGCGTTCATGGTGCGCGATCCGCTGACCGGCGAGATGCTCGGTCCGCGACTGTCCGCCGACCAGGAACGCGCGCCGTTCACGGTGCTGCACGGCGCGGCCGACGACGTGGTGCCGCTACAGGCCAGTCGGGACTTCGCCGTCGACCTCGAGCAGGCCGGCTGGCCGGTGCGGGTCATCGAACTGGACGCCGATCACGGCAATATCGCCGGGGCGCAGTACAACTCAGCAGAGGACCGCTACGAGCCGAGTGACGATCCCAAGACCCGGCAGGTGGTCACCGAGGTCGCGGAGCACATCGCCGAAGCGTTGGCGAACCCGCCCAAGCCCAAGTGACCGGCTCAGATCCGACCGGGACCATCAAGCAGGACGTTCCAGTCAGAGCTCGTGCAGTTCATGACGAGACCACGTAACGGGCCCCACCCGCAGTCCAATACCCTGGTCCATCAACCGGCGCTCCGCGTCCCACACCTCGTCGTAATCGCGCCCGTCGCTGTCGAATTGCTCCAACAGGCGAGCCACCAGGCGTGACAACGACATGTCCCGTTCCGCCGCCAGCACCTTCGCGCGACGAATCAACTCCTCGGGCATCGACAGGGTGATGTTCTTCGCCGACATGGGCTTCAGTGTAGGACTGAGACAAGGTTGGACGGCCGATGAAGCTCTGTTGCCCGCCCGCAGCCCCTCACCCGACCGCGGACTTCGACCGCGGCGCCGACCCGCCCTGGGGTTCGCGCGCCACCATCAACCGGGCGATCTTCTCGCAATCCGCGGCCGACGGCAGCCCCATCCCCCGCCGGTACCCGTACACCTCGTGCAGCGGGGTGGACTCGGTCCGGCCGTCGAGAATGTCGACGGAGTCGGTGCTGATCAGTCCGGGATGCTCCACGCCGCAGGCCTCGGCCACCTTCACCAGGTCGCGGCGCAGCGTCTTGATGTAGTTGGCCACCCGAACGGCCTTCTCGTCGGGCACCAACCCGCGGCTCAGCCACGCGTTCTGGGTGGCCACCCCCGTCGGGCAGGAGTCGTCGTGACACTTCTGCGCCTGGATGCAGCCGACGGCGAGCATCGCCTCGCGCGCCACGTTGACCATGTCGCAGCCGAGAGCGAAACCGACCACCGCGTTGTCGGGCAACCCCAGCTTGCCGCCGCCGATGAACGTCACCTGCTCGTGCAGGTCGCGCTCGGCGAACTCGCGGTACACCCGCGAAAAGCCGAGTTGGAAGGGCAGGGACACGGTGTCGGTGAAGGTCAGCGGGCCCGCGCCGGTGCCGCCCTCGCCGCCGTCGATGGTCACGAAATCCACCCCGCGATCGGTGTCGCGCATGAGGTCGGTCAACTCGGTCCAGAAATCCAGATGACCGACCGCGGACTTGATGCCCACCGGCAGCCCCGTCTCCGCGGCCAGCAACTCCACCCAGTCGAGCAGGCTGTCGGTGTCGGAGAACTCCGCGTGCCGCGACGGGCTGACGCAATCCCGCCCCTGCGGGATGCCGCGTGCCGCCGCGATCTCCGCCGACACCTTGGCTGCCGGCAACAGGCCGCCCAGGCTGGGCTTGGCGCCCTGGCTGAGCTTGATCTCCAGCGCCCGCACCGGCGCGCCGGCCACCACGTCCTTGAGTTTCTCCAGGTCGAAGCGGCCCTCGTTGTCGCGGCAGCCGAAGTAGGCCGTGCCGATCTGGAAGACCATTTCGCCGCCGTGCCGGTGGTACTGCGAGATGCCGCCCTCACCGGCGTTGTGCAGGCAGTCGGCCATCGCCGCCCCGCGGTTCAGCGCCTCCACCGCGTTGCCGGACAACGACCCGAAGCTCATGGCCGAGATGTTGACCACCGAACTGGGCCGAAACGCGTGCGGGCGGTTGCGCGCGGCGCCCAGCACCTTGGCCGACGGCAGCTTGACCTCCTGCGCGCCCATGGGCTCCGACAGCGGGATCGCCCGGCCGAACGTGCGGTGTTTGATCACCGGGTAGCCGATGGTGTGCTCGATGTCGTTGTCGGTGCCGAACCCGAAGTAGTTGTTCTCCTGCTTGGACGAGGCGTACACCCATCGGCGCTGGTCGCGGGTGAACGGGCGCTCCTCGTTGTTGGAGGCGACGACGTATTGCCGCAGTTCGGGGCCGATGGCCTCGATCAGGTACCGGCCGTGCCCGATCACCGGGAAGTTTCGCAGGATCGAATGCTTGCGCTGGAAGACGTCGCGGACCGCGACGGCCGCCACCGCCGAGGCCGCCGCGGCGGCGACGGCACGAATGGGCTTGATCATGCCCTCAGGGTTACCCGGGCGGCCCGGAATCAACACCGCGTCGCCGGCGTTGGTGTGGTTCATGCCGCTTCACAGCCTGTTTCAACCGTTCACCGTCGGCACGCTGACCGCCCCGAACCGATTCGCGATGGCGCCGATGACCCGGCAGGCCTCGCCCGACGGGGTCCCCGGCGCGGACGTGGCCGAGTACTACCGGCGCCGCGCCGCGGGTGGGGTCGGGCTGATCATCACCGAGGGCATCCGGCTGCCGGATCCCGCCGCGGGTTATCCCTTCAGCATTCCGACGCTGGCCGGCGACGAGGTGCTGACCGGCTGGCGGCGAGTCGTCGAGGCCGTGCACGGCGCGGGCGGGACCATCGCCGCGCAACTGTGGCATCAGGGCGCCGAACGCAGCGACGACGACGGTGTGGTCACGGTGAGCCCGTCCGGCATCGACGGGCTGGGCCAACCCAAGGGCCGCGCACTGGAGAGCGCCGAGCTGCCCGAGGTCGCCGACCTGTACGCGCGCGGTGCGGTCACGGCGCGCGAGCTGGGCTTCGACGCGGTGGAGCTGCACGGCGCCCACGGCTACCTGTTGGATCAATTCCTTTGGGCAAAAACGAATCTGCGTACCGACGGCTACGGCGGATCACTGGCCGAGCGGACCCGGTTCCCCGCTGAGGTGGTCGCCGCGGTGCGAGCCGCCGTCGGGCCGAGTTTCCCGATCATCTTCCGCTTCTCGCAGTGGAAGGGCACCGATTACACGGCGTCGATCGCCGACGACCCGACCCAGCTGCAGGAACTGCTGGCCCCGCTGGCCACGGCCGGCGTCGACGTCTTCCATCCCTCGACGCGGCGGCACTACGTGCCGGCGTTCCCCGACCACGACGCCGGATTGAGCCTGGCGGGCTGGACGAAGAAGGTCAGCGGGGTGCCGGTAATCGCCGTTGGCTCAGTGGGTTTGGAGACGCAGTTCCGCAGCGAGAAACGCGGTCAGGTCATCCAACCGGCGCCGGTGGACCGTCTGGTCGAGCAGTTCGACGCCGACGAGTTCGACCTGGTCGCGATCGGACGCGCGCTGTTGGCGGACCCGGCCTGGGTGAACCGGTTGCGCGACGGCAACCTCGGCGAGTTCACCGGATACGATCCGGAAGTCGCGCTGGCGGCGCTGGCCTGAACCCAAGCAGCGGGTTACATCTTCTCCCCGGGCAACTCGCTGGCCTGCTCGACCCAGGACCGCAGCCGATCCTCGTCCAGGTCATCGTCCTCGTGGATGTCGAGGTAGCGCACCTCGGGATGCTTGGAGGCCTTCGGCGGCTCGGGATCCAGCGAGGAGCCGCGAAAGAACTGCAGTTGCACGTATTTGGTGTAGCAGCGAAACGACATGAACCAGCCGTCGTCGCGCTGACCGTAGAACGGCTGATTCCATTTCACGGCCTTGTGCACGCCGGGGACCGTGCGCGCGATCAGGGCGTCCAGGCGTTTCCCGAGGTCGTGTTTCCACTCGGGCATCGCGGCGATGTAATCCTGCACCGGGCCATCGCCGTCCCCCTTGGGGATTTGCGGGTTACCACCCGAAAGTAGCTTTGGCGCGTCGTCTTTCTTCTTGTTTTCTGCCATCGAACTTCGTCCTGTGCGGTCGACGTCGACCGGCAAACTGTGCCGGAGTTCCAGAGTCCCGATTGTTACATCCGCGGCCAGGTCCGTCACCCCCTCGATTACAGCCGCGCGGTTTCCCCGCGGCCCAATTCGATGATCCGGCCGTCGAGGTCGCGGCGCTTCATCTCGTCCTTGAATTCGCTGAGCGGCGAGGCGAAGACGCCGTAGTCGTCGAAGTGCACCGGGATCATCTTCGGCAGCCCGAGCCGTTCCACCACGTCGGCGCCCTGCCTACCGTCCATGGTGACGGTGAGGCCAAACGGGAGACGGGCCCCGGCCGGCAGCCGGGTGCCACCCAGATGCAGGATGCCGGCCTCGATGGCGTCGAAGCGCAGCGGGATCTCGTCGAGCTCATCGATCAGCAGCGTGTCCCCGGAGACGTAGAGGCGTCGCTGCGCCGAGCCGTCGCCTGCGCCGAACTCCATCATCGACCCCATCACCGGGGGCAGCAGCCGGCGCGTCCAGCCCGGCGCGTGCCGTCCGGGCAGGGAAGTGATCTTCAGCGTCGTCGTGCCCTTGGTGACGCTATGGGTGTTCCACGTGGGCAACCCGGTCGCCGCTTCGAAGCCCCTGCGCACCAACCGTTTCGCGGCATCGGAGGTGGTGATCACCGGAAGCGAGTGGTCCAGGTCGCGCTGGGCGACGCGGTCCCAGTGATCGCCGTGCATGTGCGACAACACGATCGCGTCCAGCGGCGGCGGCTCGGCGACGCTCATCGCCGGCGGTCGGCGCCGCTTCGAGATCAGGCCGTAGCCGAGGTACGCGTGTTGGCCCTGGTGCAAGAAGTTCGGATCGGTGAGCACCGTGATGTCACCGGCGGAGACCAACGTCGTGGCGTTACCCACGAACGTCACCTTCAGTTCCATTCCGAACTCCCTGGGTTCAGCGCCTCAGGCGCGTTCGGCCTGCCGCTTCTGCTTCTCCGCGTCGGCCAGTTTCTCCACGGCGTCGGCCTGCGCGCGCTTGCTCCCGGCGGCCTGTCGCTTGGTCGCGGCGTCGTCGCGTTTGGCGTCGGCGGCCGACGTGGCCCGCTTCTCCGCGGTGTTGATCCTGCCGAGTTCCTCGCGCTTGGTCGTTTCGACCGATTCCTTGCGACGCGCGGCCGCGCTGTCGACCTGACGCTTGGCGGCGGTGGCGCGCTTCTCGGCCGAGGCGGTCGCCGCCTTCTTGCGCTGCGCGGCCGCTGCCCGGGCGTCCTCGACCTGGGACTCCGCTGCAGCGCGGGCCTCTTTCCTGTCCTGCACGGCCTCGGTCCGGGCGGCCTCGAGGTCGGCGTCGGCCTCCTGCTTCTTCTCGGCCGCCGAAGCTTCGAGGTCAGCGGCGCGACCGAGCGCTTCGCTGCGCGCGGCCAGCGCCGCGCCCTGGTTCTGCAACTCGGGTTCGCCCAGAACATTGCCGACGGAGGCGTCCAACGCACCGAGGGTGCGTTCGTAGAGCAGGCGGGCCGGCGCTTCCTCGTCCAGCCGGGACACCACCCGATCTTCGAGTAGCTGCAGCGGCATCCGGGCGAGTTGGTACTGAAACCGCAACACGGTGCGCGGGAATTCGAGGATTCTCATTGGTAACTCCTGGGTTTCGAGGATCAGGGCTGGTCAGTGCGGTCGGACAGGGCGTCGGCGCGCTCGCGGAGCCGCTCGGCTTCGGCCTGGTCCTCGGCGGCGTCCTGCGCCTCGCGTCGATGTTCACCGGCCGCGTCGATGACCTCGCGCGTGACCACCTGGGCATCGGCGCGTTCGCGGGCCTCGGCGCCCTTGACCTGCTGGCGGGCGTCGTGCTCGGCCTTGGCCTTCTGCTGGGCGGCGTCCCGGGCGGCGCTCTGCTCCACGGCCTGCTTCTGGTCGGCCTGCTGCGCGGTCACCGCCTGCTCGGCGGCAGCGGCGGTGGAGTTCACCGTGCTGCGGGCGGCCGCGCCCTGCTGATGGGCCTGGGCCTCCTGCGAGCGGGCCGCCTGGGCCTCCGCGTCGGCAACCGCCTCGACGGCGTTGGCATCCTTGCGCTCCTTAGCCTGCACTTGCTCGAGCTGGCCCTCGGCCGTCAACGAATCCTTGCCGGTAACCGCGCCGGCGATCTCCTTGGCCTTACCCTTGACCGTGTCGATCAGACCCTTCCGGGCCTGCCCGGCCTTGTCCTGCTCACTCATGCATTCTCCTGTTGCTTTGGGGGACGACGCTGCCGTCCGTGGACGGCCGTGGTCTCGTCCCGCGCTACTGGCGACTTGGCCCCTTGCATGCTCGTTTTGCGAGATTTCAAACACGAACTCGGTGTGACAGGTTCCTCTGGTTCCTGCGGCGCGCTTGTCCTTTTCCGCTCGTCGGCCGAACGAGGTGCTTATCGTTGGCGCCGACGGGGTATCGCTTGGCGGCGCCGCCGGGCGCGGCACAACCATTCGGAACGCAGGAGGCGGGATGGCGTCGGAGGTGGCCGCGGAGACGCGCGGGGACGGGCTGTCCGACGGCAAGCTCAAGCGGAAGATCACCGGGCCGCTGCTGTTCCTGTTCATCCTCGGCGACGTGCTGGGTGCGGGGATCTACGCGTTGATGGGGGTGCTGGCGGGCAAGGTCGGCGGGGCGTTGTGGGCGCCGCTGCTGGCGGCGCTGCTGTTGGCGCTGCTCACCGCGGGTTCCTACGCCGAACTCGTCACCAAGTATCCGAAGGCCGGCGGGGCCGCGGTGTTCGCCGAGCGCGCGTTCCGACGGCCGATGGTGTCCTTCCTGGTCGGTTTCAGCATGCTCGCCGCGGGCGTGACCAGCGCGGCCGGCCTTCGCCGGCGACTATCTGGGCACCTTCATCGACGTGCCGCCGGTGGCGGCGGCCGTGGTGTTTCTCGCCCTGGTCGCGGCCCTGAACGCCCGCGGGATCAGCGAGTCGGTCAAGAGCAACGTGGTCATGACGGTCATTGAGCTGACCGGCCTGCTCATCGTCATCATCGCCGGCGCGGTGGTGCTCGGCGGCGGCCGCGGCGACCTCGGTCGGCTCGGCGAATTCCCCCAGACTCCGTTCCGGCGCTGGCGATCCTGGCCGGCGCGATCATCGCGTACTACTCGTTCGTCGGCTTCGAGACCTCCGCCAACGTCGCCGAGGAGATCCGCAATCCGAGCAAGGTCTACCCGACCGCGCTGTTCGGCGCGCTGATCGCCGCCGGCGTCGTCTACGTGCTCGTCGGCATCGCCAGTTCGGTGGTGCTGTCACCCGCCGACCTGTCCGCATCCTCGGGCCCGTTGCTGGAGGTGGTGTCCGCGTCGGGGCTGGGGGTGCCCGACTGGGCCTTCAGCGCGATCGCCCTGATCGCCGTGGCCAACGGGGCGCTGCTGACCATGATCATGGCCAGTCGTCTCGCGTACGGCATGGCCGAGCACGGACTACTGCCCGCCGTCCTGAGTCGCGTCCTGCCGAACCGCCGGACCCCCTGGGTGGCAATTGTGTCCACGACCGCGGTGGCGATGCTGCTGACGCTGGTCGGCGACCTGTCGACACTGGCCGAAACGGTGGTCCTGCTGCTGTTGTTCGTCTTTATCTCGACCAACGTCGCGGTCCTGGTGCTGCGCCGGGATCCGGTCGAGCACAACCACTTCCGGGTGTGGACCGCCGTGCCTGTGCTGGGTGTCGCGTCGTGCGTGCTGTTGCTCAGCCAGCAGACCGCCAAGGTGTGGTTGTTCGCGGCCATCCTGCTGGCCGCCGGCGTGGTGTTGTACTACGTGGCCCGGGCCGCCGCGCGGCGCGGCGCCCACGACCCGGCGCCGTAGCCGTTTCTGCTGTTCGCCTGCACATTTGTCGCCCAGGTAGTACCGTGGGTGCCGGTTCAGCAGCAGCCATCCGGGTCGCGATCGCGACAGGCCGCGGCCCGCAGTTTCGAACGACGCGGGGACGGGCTGGTGTGCGATGACAAGAATATTGACGGCAGCGACGTCGGGGCGGCGCAGGCGGCGGCGGGCCGGTCCGCCGTCCGGGTCGTACCGCCGTGCGAACGCCGAAATCGCCACGGACTGGACCGATCTCGACACTGCCCGGGTCTTGGTCTCCGGTGACATCGATGCGGGCCGCACCGACGAGATCAGCTCCTATGTGCTGAACAAGGTGTTGCTCTGCCGGCGACTGGTCCTCGACCTGACGCGCGTGCGGTTCTTCTCCTGCGACGGGTACGCGATGATCAAGACGTTGGAACAGCGCAGCGCGTTGGCAGCGGTCGAGTTCCAGGTGCTGTACGGGCCCTGCGCGGCCCGGGTCGTGCAGGTCTGTGAGCAGGCCGACCAGCACGCGTCTCGTCTGCCACGCTGACCGCGGCCGGTCATCAACTGTCGCGGCCCTCGAAGGCCCGCGTTGCTGTCCTGTTTGGTCGGCGAACCTAACGGGAACCTTGTGCCCAGTGCAGTCACAAGCAAAGAGGGCCTGAGATGCAACCCAAATCCGATGCCGACGCGCCGATCGGTGAACTGCTCACCCAGCTGTCCGCGCAGACCTCGCGGCTGGTGCGCGACGAAATGCGGTTGGCGCAAAAAGAATTCACCAATTCCGCCAAACATGCGGGCGTCGGTGCCGGTCTGCTCAGCGGGGCCGGGATCGCCGCACTGTTCGGGCTCGCGGCGTTGCTCACCGCCGCCATCGCCGCCCTGGCGCTGGCGCTGCCGGTGTGGGCGGCCGCCTTGATCGTGGCCGCGGCCCTGTTCGTCGTCGCCGGTATTGCCGCCCTCGTCAGTAAGAAACAGCTGGAGCAGGCCTCGCCGACCCCCGAACGCACCGTCGCCAACGTCAAACAGGACATCGACGAAGTCAAGGACGAGATGAAGGGCCGCGCGTCATGACCGCTCCCGAGAACAAGCCCCCGAACCGCAACGGCGAACCGGGGCCCGACGCCGACGTCGACGAGATCCAGGCCGATATCGAGAAGACCCGCGACGAACTCGGCCAGACGGTGTCGGCGCTGGCGGCCAAGGTCGACGTGAAGTCCCGCGCCGAGGAGAAGGTCGCCGAGACCAAGGACCGCATCGCGACCCAGGCCGCCAAACCGGCCGTGCCGTACGCGGCGGTGGTTGCCGTCGTCGTCGCGGCGCTGGGTGTCCTGTGGTGGCGACGCCGCCGTTGAACACGCCGCCGTTGAGCACCGAAAGGGAAACGTTCGAATGAGTTCGACGAGTACGTCCGCGAAGATCCTGTACCGCCCGGTGGGGTTGGCCAGCTCGATGATCGGCGGCCTGCTGGCCGGCGTCATCTTCAAGCAGGTGTGGAAGCGGGCCTCCCCTGGGCACAACCCCGATCCACCGAAACCGTTGGAGACCGAGTACCCGTTCCGGGAGATCCTGCTGGCCGCGGCCGTGCAGGGAGCGATCTTCTCGGTGGTCAAGACCGTGATCGATCGGCAGGGCGCGCGCCTGTTCGAGAAGGCCACCGGGGAGTGGCCGGGCAGCTGACCCGCCCTGAGTATCAACTACTTGTCATACCGCAGGCTGCGGGCTACGGTCTGATGCTGTAGCCCTGACCGCAGCGACCCGCGGCTCGCTGCATCCAGGACTCGCCGGTAAGCAGCCCTGCGCCGGCGTTCCAGCGGTAATGACTTGGCAGAGGAGCGGGCATGGCTCGGTTTCCCAAACCGGCTGAAGGCAGTTGGACACAGCACTATCCCGACCTGGGCACCGAACCGGTGTCCTACGAGGACTCGATCAGTCCCGAGATCTACGAACTCGAACGCCAGGCGATCTTCAAGCGCGCCTGGCTCAACGTGGGCCGCGTCGAGCAGGTGCCCCGCACCGGCAGCTACTTCACCAAGGAGATGAAGGCTGCCAACACGTCAATCATCATCGTGCGCAACAAGTCCGGCGAGATCAACGCGTTCCACAACGTGTGCCGACACCGCGGCAACAAGTTGGTCTGGGACGACATGCCGCTGGAGGACACCAGCGGCATGTGCCGGCAGTTCATCTGCAAGTACCACGCCTGGCGCTACGACCTGGACGGCAACCTCACCTACGTCCAGCAGGAAGAGGAATTCTTCGACCTGGACAAGAGCCAGTACGGGCTGGTGCCGGTCCACTGCGAGGTGTGGGAGGGGTTCATCTTCGTCAACTTCGCCACGACTCCGGAGCAGACGCTGCGCGAGTTCCTCGGCCCGATGATCACCGATCTCGAGGGTTACCCCTTCGACAAGCTGACCTCGCGGTTCACCTACCGCTCCGAGGTGAACGCGAACTGGAAGCTCTACATGGACGCGTTCCAGGAGTTCTATCACGCCCCGGTGCTGCATGCGAACCAGTCGCCGACGGCCTATTCCAAGGCCGCCGCCGAGGCCGGCTTCGAGGCGCCGCACTACCGCATCGAGGGCCCGCACCGCGTGGTCAGCACCTCCGGGGTGCGGGTCTGGGAGATGGCCGACGAGATGCGCAAGCCCATCGAGGACATCTGTCAGAGCGGCCTGTTCGGCCCTTGGGACCCACCGGATCTCGGCGAGATGCCGCCGGGACTCAACCCCGCCAAGTGCGACCCGTGGGGCCTGGATTCGTTCCAGCTGTTCCCCAACTTCGTGATCCTGTTCTGGGGCCAAGGCTGGTACCTGACCTACCACTACTGGCCGACGTCGTTCAACACCCACACCTTCGAGTGCACGCTGTACTTCCCGCAGCCCCGGACCCCGCGCGAACGGCTGGGTCAGGAGTTGGCGGCGGCCTCGTTCAAGGAATACGGCCTGCAGGACGCGAACACCCTGGAGGCCACCCAATCCGCCATCGAGTCGCGGGGGGTGCAGGAGTTCCACCTGTGCGATCAGGAGATCCTGCTGCGGCACCTGCACAAGGAGACCGCCACCTGGATCGAGGACTACCAGCGCACGACCGCCGGGGCGGGAGCGCCATGACCAACATCCTTCCCCCGGAGTTCGCCGACCTGGAACGGTTCTCGGACTGGGCGCTGGGTTCGGAACCGGAGCGCTACGCAAAACGCCTGGGCAGCACCATGAGCGAGATGCAGGCCTTCTACGACGCCGTCACCGCGCGCGCCGAGGAGGCCATCTCCTACTGCGACAAGTTCACCCTCGACGACATGCCCGAGGACGTGGTGAACCTGATGCACCTGCTGTATTCGATGGTCACGGTGTCCTTCCCGGTCGAATGCTGGAAGCAGCCGCGCGTCCCGGATTCCGGGGCCACCGCGTTGGACTGCGTCGCCGAGCCCGTCCCGTGAGCGGACCCGCGACGACGGTTCTGCGCGCGGCCCGTTGGGTCGATGTCGCCGCCGGGGTGGTGCGCTCCCCCGCGGTGATCGTGATCGAGGGCAATCGCATCACCGCCGTGAATCCCGAAGGGCCGGTGCCGAATACGGCCACCGAGATCGATCTCGGCGATGTGACGCTGCTGCCCGGCCTGATGGACATGGAGCTCAACCTGCTCATCGGCGGCCCCGGCAGCCCGGAGGGTCTGCCGACCCCGATGCACGGCGTGCAGGACGACCCGGCCTACCGGACGCTGCGCGGGGCGGTGAACGCACGGACCACCCTGGATGCCGGGTTCACGACGGTGCGCAACCTCGGCCTGATGGTCAAGACCGGCGGGTATCTGCTGGACGTGGCCCTGCAGCGGGCGATCGACCAGGGCTGGCACGCCGGGCCGCGGATCTATCCCGCCGGCCACGCCGTCACCCCCTACGGCGGCCACCTGGATCCCACCGTGTTCCAACGGCTGGCGCCGGGCATCATGCCGCTGACCGTGGCCGAGGGCATCGCCAACGGGGTGCCCGACGTGATCGCCTGCGTGCGCTACCAGATCCGCCACGGCGCCAAGCTGATCAAGGTCTCGGCCTCCGGCGGGGTGATGTCGCACAGCACCGCACCCGGCGCGCAGCAGTACTCGGACGCCGAGTTCGCCGCCATTGCCGACGAGGCCCACCGCGCCGGGGTGCGGGTGGCCGCCCATGCCGTCGGCGACACCGCGATCCAGGCCTGCATCCGGGCCGGGATCGACTGCATCGAACACGGGTTCCTCGCCAGCGACGAGACGCTGCAGATGATGGTCGACCACGGCACCTTCCTGGTGTCGACGACGTACCTGACCGATGCGATGGCCATCGACCGGATCGCCCCGGAGCTCCGCAAGAAGGCGCTCGACGTCTTCCCCAAGGCGAAGTCGATGCTGCCCAAGGCCATTGCCGCGGGCGTGAAGATCGCCTGCGGCACCGACGCCCCCGCGATCCCGCACGGGCAGAACGCCAAGGAGCTGGTCGCGCTCGTCGAACGGGGCATGACCCCGATGCAGGCGCTGCAGGCGGCCACGGTCACCAGCGCCGAGCTGATCGACGCCGAGGACCTCGGCCGCCTCGAGGCCGGCTACCTCGCGGACATCATCGCCGTGCCGGGTGATCCGAGCGTCGACATCGCGGCCACTCTGGACGTCCGGTTCGTGATGAAGGATGGCCAGGTGGTCTAGCGCACCGTATGACGTGCGCTAGCGTCGTGAGACCGGGCAGGAGGCAGGCATGGAACTCACCGACAACACGTTGTGGCTGTTGAAGCAGGCCTTCTATTTCTCGCTGACCTCGGTGAACGATGCGGTCAAGTCGCACGGCGTGAGCACCGCGCAGATCGGTGTGCTGCGCCAACTGGCCAACGAGCCGGGCCTGTCCGGTGCCGAACTGGCGCGCCGGTTGCTGATCACCCCGCAGGGCGTCCAGTTGGCGCTCAACGCCCTGGAGAAGCGCGGGCTCGTCGAGCGCAAGCAGGACCCCGAGCACGGCCGGATCCGGCAGGTGTTCCTCACCGGCGAGGGCCGCGCCGTGGCGGGCGCGGTCGTCAGCGACGCCATCGCGGCCCACGAACGGGTGTTCGGCGTGCTCACGCCCGAGGAACAGCAGCAGCTTCGGGCGCTGCTCGCCCGCATCGTCGAACAGGGCACCGGACACACCGTTGCCGTTGAGTGAGCGAATGTGAGTACGCTCGTTCACTAGGCAGCCTCACCTTGCGGTGAGGCGGTCCCCGTCTGATCCACCGTCTGGTGGTGCGGGGTTGACGCTTCATCGCCTGCTGCCTGGCCCGCTGGCGCGGGTTCGGTCTCACGCATGGCTCCACGTCCTGCCACCGGGCCACTCCCGGCGGGACCCTGTTCACCCATCATGGGTGTGCCGAGTCGGGCGAGGTTGATCGCAGCACCCAGATCACGGTCGATCCGGTGGCCGCAGTCGTCACATTCGAAGACTCGATCGGCCAGGGTGAGGTTTGACTTTCGCCTCCCACAGGCCGTGCACGTCTTCGACGACGGAAAATACCGGTCGGCCTCCACCAACCGGCTGCCATACCACCGGGTTTTGTAACCGAGCAGGCGCCGAACCTCGGCCAGCGCTGCATCAGCCAAAGCGCGGTTGAGGCCCCGCTTGCGCGCACCGCCGGCGGTGCGCATGCCCGCGGCGTTGAGTGTTTCGACCACCACGACTTTATGCTGCTGGGCCAGCGCGGTGGTGGCCTTGTGCAGGACGTCGCGGCGCACCGCCGCGGCATGAGCATGGGCACGCCCGATGCGGGCCTGAGTTTTGCGCCACCGCTGTGACGGTGCCTGCTTGGTCTTGGTGGCCGGATCGTAGGGGCCGTGCTGGCGGGCGGCGCGGCGCTGCAGCGCCCGCAACCGGGACTGCGCGGCGGTCAGCGACTTCGGCGCAGGAACACGGTCGATCTCGGTCCCGTCGGATGTGGCGACGACCAGCAGGGCGTCGGCTTTGACTCCGACGTCGACACCGACAATCGGATGGGTTGACCGCCGCGCGTGCGCGGGCCGCGCCTTGCCCGCGACGAGGGTCTGCAAGGAGCAGTGTGATCCGCCCCGGCATGTCGGGAGGCTCTGTTACTTGAATGCCTCCTCGATTTGAGGGTGCTGGAGGCGATCGTAGTAGAGGGCTTCGGCCCGGTCCGGTGTCAGGTCCTGGCAGTAGCCATTGGGCCGCTGACGGTTGTAGAAAGCGACCCATTCGGCCGTTGCCAGCGAGAGTTCGGTGGCTCCCGGGTACCGCGGCTGATGGTCGATGAGTTCGGTCTTGTAGCTGCTGTTTACCGATTCAGCCAGAGCATTGTCGAAACTATCCCCGACAGTGCCGACTGACGGCAGCATGCCTTCGAGGGCCAGGTGCTCGGTGAACGCCACCGCGGTATATTGGGCGAGTTCAATCGGTCGATGCAACACCGGGTTGTTGGAGCGAGTGTAGCTGTTGGGCAAAGACTTCCGCCGGTGTTTTCCAGCCGAGGACCTTGCGCGGTCTGTTGTTGAGCGTCAGTGCAACC
>JAEWRC010000112.1 GCA_023460175.1 Actinomycetes bacterium | reverse complement strand
GTTGCGGTCGGCGCCGCGGCGCGGGCGGCGGGGGTGGCGGCGGCGGCGGCTCTTCCGGCACGTCGATGATCGGGCTCTCGTTGGTGCGGGTGTTCTCGTCGTCCTGGTCCTCGGTGAAGCGGCTGCTGACCACCCGGTCGGAGCGCACCGGTTCCGGGGTGCGGATCCACTCGCTGTGGGCGCGCTCCTGTTTGCGGTCCGACTCGAGGGCCGCCCGGTGCGCCAGGTCGGCGTCGAACAGGATCTCCAGGTTGGTGCGCAGCGCGGCCAGTTCGGCGCGCAGCGCGGCGACCTCGTCGGCGGCCGCCGAGCGCAATTCGGAGGCGATCTCGCGGCGCAGATGCGTCTCCACCGTCAGCTCGTACTCGCGGCGCGCCGAGATCTCCCGGTCCAGCTGGAGGTCGTAGACCAGCTTGAGGTCGCGCACCTTGGCGTGGTCGGCATCGCTTTGCCGGCGGTAGATCACCGAGACGAACGCGGCCACCACGGCCGCCCACAGCGCCAGGATGACGGCGAGCTTGAGCAGCTCGACTCGGTTGGTGAAAACCAATGCGGAGCTGGCCGCAATGGCGAGGACCAGCAACACGGTCAGGAGTAGCCAACCCGGCCTGCGGCCGCCGCGCCGAGCCCGGGCGCCGCGGGACAGAACGGTCATGGGCCGACTGTACCTGTGCGAGGTCAGAACGCGTGTCGGGCGCTTCGGCGATTCCTAAACGGGGTCGCTTTGAGTTCCATTTTCGTCCAGGTCGTCGGAGCCGTCGGAGGGCCAGCGGCAGCAGTGCTGCAACCACAACGCGGCCACCAGCAACGCCAGCGCGCACGCGGCCGCGACGACCGCGCCGGCCGTGTCCTCCTGGGCCACCCGGATCATCGCGCGCCGCGGCAGCAGGTAGACCAGCACCGCCAGCCACCATCCGAGCACGATGGCCCCGACCCACGCCGAGGCCTTGGCGATCACCACCGTGCGGGCCACCGCCAACGGATTCAGCCGGTCCGCACCCAGGCCGATCTTGCCCGCGGCGATCTTCGAACGCACCTGAGCGCCCCACGCGGCCTCGGCGACGGCGACCGCGGCCAGCGAGGCCCCAGTCCACACCGTCAGCGGCGGGAACCACCGGTAGAGCAGCAGCACCGCGAGGTAGCCGACGATGCCGGCGACCACCACGGCCGCGGCCAGATCACGCTTTCTGGTCGGGCCCATGCAACACCGCGTCGAAAAGCTGCACCCCGGCCCGTTCGGCCGCATCGATCTGATCGAGCAGGTTGGTCACCGTGCGGTGGGAGCCGGCGACGGTGAGCCACCCGTCGGGGTCGACGTCCTGCCACGGGATCAAGACGAAGGCCCGCAGGTGCGCCAGCGGATGCGGCAGGGTCAGCCCGTCGGAGCGGGAGAACACCTCCTGGCCGGTGACGTCGTGCTCGGTGATGTCGTGCACGGTGACCAGGTCGACGTCCAGGGTGCGCGGCCCCCACTTCTGCCCGCGCACGCGGTCGGCCTCCCGTTCGAGGCGCTGGGCGAAGTCCAGCCAGTCCTGCCCGTCGAGGTCGGGATCCTCGGCGATGACCACCGCGTTGAGGAACGGCCCCTGGTCCACCCCGCCCCACGGCTCGGACTGATACACCGGCGACACCGCGCGCACACGGTCGCCGAGTTCGTCGACCGCGGTCTGCAGCCGCGCCATGCGGTCGCCCAGATTGGACCCGATCGACAGGACGACGCGACTCACGGCGCCACCTCCTCACCGCGGCGGCGCCGCGATCGTCGGGCGACCACCGCCACGTCGGCGAAGTCCAGCGGAATGGGCGCCTGCGGCTTGTGCACCACGACCTCCACGGCGTGCACCCGGGCGTCGACCATGACGTCCTCGGCGATCTCGCCGGCCACGGTCTCGATCAGGTTGCGCGGTTCGCCGCCGACGATCGCCGCGGCGCGCTGCGCGAGCACCCCGTAGTCGTAGGTGTCGGACAACCGGTCGCTGGCGGCTGCGGCGGCCAGGTCGAGCCACAGCGTGATGTCGATCAGAAACTCCTGACCGTCGCGGCGTTCGTGGTCGAACACCCCGTGGTTTCCCCGAACAGCCAAGCCGCGTAACTCGATCCGGTCAGTCACCGACATCCTCTCCGCCCGCTTCGTTCCAGGCTCGTAGCACCTTCAACGCGTCCACCGACGCCTGCACGTCATGCACCCGCACGCCCCACGCCCCGTGCGTGGCGGCCAACACCGAGATCACCGCCGTCGCGGTCTCGCGACCGTCGGGGGGCCGCGGTTCGCCACGCTCGTCGGCCAGCACGGTGCCCAGGAAGCGCTTGCGGGACGCCCCGATCAGCACCGGCAGCCCGTCGGCCGCGAACGACGGCAACGCCTGCAGCAACGCCCAGTTGTGCTGGGCGGTCTTGGCGAAACCCAATCCGGGGTCGAGGATCAGCTGGCTCGCGGCGACCCCGGCGTCCAGCGCGGCGTCGACGGCGGAGCGCAACTCGGCGCGCACCGTCGCCACGACGTCGTCGTAGTGCGGCACCCGGTGTGGCTCATCGGCTTTCACCGAGCGCCAGTGCATCAGCACCCACGGCACGCCGGCGTCGGCGAGCAGCGGGGCCATCGCGGGGTCCGCGCGCCCGCCGGAGACGTCGTTGACGATGTGCGCGCCGGCCGCGAGCGCCGCGCGCGCCACCTCGGCGTGCATGGTGTCGATGCTGACCGTGATGCCTTGGGCCGCCAGCGCTTCGACCACCGGGACCACGCGGGCCGACTCGACCTCGGCATCGATGCGCACCGCGCCGGGGCGGGTGGATTCGCCGCCCACGTCGATGATCGTGGCACCCTCGCGGACCAGTCGGAGCCCGTGGGCGACCGCACGCTCGGGATCGAGGTAGCGGCCGCCATCGGAGAACGAGTCGTCGGTGACGTTGACGACTCCCATCACCTGCACGCCGACCCCCTGCTGTGGCGTCATTTACGCAGGATGAGATCCAGCGCCTCGGCCCGAGATGCGTTGTCGGTCTTGAACTGTCCACGCACCGCGGAGGTGGTGGTGATGGCCCCCGGCTTGCGGATGCCGCGCATCGCCATGCACAGGTGCTCGGCCTCCATCACGACGATGACGCCGCGCGGGTCGAGCTTGCGCATCAGCGCGTCGGCCACCTGCGCGGTCAGCCGCTCCTGCACCTGGGGGCGCTTGGCGTACAGGTCGACCAGCCGGGCCAGCTTCGACAGGCCGGTCACCCGGCCGTCGTGGCCGGGGATGTAGCCGACGTGCGCCACGCCGTGGAAGGCCACGAGGTGATGCTCGCAGGTCGAGTACATCGGGATGTCCTTGACCAGCACCAGTTCGTCGTGTTGCTCGTCGAAGGTGGTGTTGAGCACCTCGTCCGGATCGAGATAGAGCCCGGCGAACATCTCCTGGAAAGCCCGAGCGACCCGGGCGGGTGTGTCCACCAGACCGTGTCGATCCGGATCTTCACCGATCGCGTACAACAGCTCTCTGACTGCTGCTTCGGCGCGTTCCTGGTCGAACACCGGAACGTCAACCGTAGCCGTACGTGAGTGCGGCTGGGCCATCCATATCTCCCCTCGTCATCAACCGTTTCCCGGCGGTACGGGCCGGTTCGCATCGTCACCGCGGGCATCGCCATCTGGCTGTTGATGCGGTTGCGGCGGATACGGCTGATGCGGGTAGGGCTGACCCGGATAA
>JAEWRC010000111.1 GCA_023460175.1 Actinomycetes bacterium | reverse complement strand
CGTCACGGGTGCAGGCCCGTCCGGCGGCGGAAACGCGGGACGCGGCGGCATCGGGGCAGGCATCGGAATACCCTGCGGCGCCGCGCCGATCAGGGACGCCACGACCGTTCCGTGGGCATCGCAATCGAGCAGTCCGTCGCCGCCCATGATGTAGTCGCCGCCCGCAACGACCGGCAGCCTGGGGTTGGGGTTGACCCCGGTGTCGATCACCGCGACCGGCACACCGTTGCCGGTCGAGAATTCCCAGGCCTTCGCAATGTTGAGCATGGTGAAGCCCGGCGCGGTCACCGACACGTTGGGATCCTCGACCGTGATGGTCTGCGCACACATATTGCTCTGCCGCATGGGCTGCTCGGGGCCGGGCCGGCCATCCGCCGGCACCAGCGCCGGGTCGACTGTCGGCGGTGTGATCGCCTGGGCCATCGGCATATTCGTGCTCATCGCGACCAACAGCAACGCACCGATCGCCGACCCCGCCCGCCGGGCGCGCCTGGCCGCGATCATCGCATGCGCACCCATGTGAACAGCCCCCCGATCCAGGCGGCCAACGGCAGTGCGGCCACGATCGCCAACAACTCGAACCATTCGGCCAACATCCGCACCAGCGGGGTGAACCGGGTGACCGGCACCAACAAGCCCGCCAGCAGACCCAGGCCGGCGAACCCCGCCAGCACCAGCGCGCCCCACAGCACCGCGCTACCGGAATCGGCGGGCGCGGCCAACACATACTTCACCACGCCCACGCACACGGCCGCCGCGGCACCGCACACCAGTGCCACCGCCTGTTGTTTGGCCGCGAAGCTGCGACCGCGGCTGATGAAGATCAGGACGAACAGCATCGCCAGCACGGCAGCAGCGTTGCTTTTGGGCTGACCCGGCATCAGCGTCGCCCAGACCGCGACGGGCATCGCGAGGGCCGCGGCCACGCAGATCCCGGTGAGCACTTGATTGGCCCGACGGGCCGCGCCGGCGATCTCCGCGCCCCGCGGTGTCGTGTCGGCGCTGGTCTCCGACCCTTCGACATCCTCGTAGTCGGCGTCGGCCACCGGCTCGACCGCATCCACCGGCAGGCCATCGCTGCGGCGGAACAGATCTCGCCCGGTGATGGAGCCGAAGTGCGGCGGACGGATCCGCGCGGTCCACAGCGCGAACGTCGGCGCCAGCGTCACCAGCATCAACAGCGCGATCAGCCCGCACATGCCCAGCCACTGGGCCGGGATCGGCCGCCACATCCGGGCCAGGGCCACGGCACCGGCCAACGCGCACAGCGCGACGATGGTGGCGCCGACGGTGATGTGGCGCTTGGTCAGCGCCATCAGCCCGCAGGTCATCGTCAACAGGGCCAGGGTCGCGATGAACAGGTGCGCGGATCCGATCGCGCCCGGAGCCGCGGCGCCCAGGGCGGTGGCCAGCAACGGTATCGCCGGCCAGGCGAACCCGCTGAGCAGGTCGTGCCGCCATGGCCACCAGCTCGCGACGGCACCGGCACCGCCGGCCATCAGCAGCCCGAGCGCGCCGGTGACGATGGTCGGCAGCAACGCGTCGTCGACGCTGCGGTTACGCAGCGCCATCAGCAGGATGGCCGCCGCGCACAGCGCCGTGATGGCGATCGCGGTGTGTGCCGCGGTGGCCGCGGTGACGGGCTCGAACAGCCTCTTGCCCACCCGGGCCAGCCCGGTGGACAGCGATTCATACTGGGGCTCAAAGGAATCACCCTGACCGGCGGGGGCCAAGACCAGGGTGGTGCCGTCCTCGACCCCGAGCTCGTCGAGCGTCTTCGTGACCTCGAGCCGGGTGCCGTTGGCCCGCTGCAACTCGTAGCCGATGCCGGACTCCAGGCCGCCCAGACCGCGGCGTTTCAGTTCGCTGTCGAGCAGTTCGACGATGTCGTCGATGAACACTTCCACCGGGACCGACGCCGGATACACCTGCGAAATCAGGTGCTCGCCGCAGACCACGGCGACTGCGCACCGGGCCGGAAAGGAAACCTTGGTCATCAGCGCGGCCGATCGGCGTCCGGGATGTACTTGTCGGCGATCGCCGCGGTGATCTCGAACAGCCGCAACCGGGTGGCCTTGTTGACCTCGTGCTGCACGTCGACGATCCCGCCCTTGGCCAGATGTGCGTCGTACGGCATGAATTCGACTGTGGCGCCGGACTGACTGAAGCGCTCGACCAGGTACTTGCGGGCTTCATCGTCATACTTGTTGCGGCTGTCGTTGAGGATCACCATGCTGCGAGAGACCAGTTCGTGGTAGCCCAGCGAGCGCAGCAGGTCGATGGCCCGGGTGACCGGCAGTGAGGTGTCGGCCGTCAGTCCGGACACGAACACCAGGGTGTCGCAGGCATCGAAGACGGCCTTCATCACCGGGTGCTCGAGGTCGTCGGCGGTGTCCACCAGCATCACGTTGTGGGTGCGCCGCAACCGCGACAGGACCCCGGTGAACATCGAGGGCACCAGCGGCCGTGGCTGATCCGACGCCCGGTTTCCGGCCAACACGTCGAGTCCGACGGCGTTCTGGCCCAGGTGTTCCCGGATGTCGGCGTAGCCCTGCACATCGGTGTCGTTGAGGACGGCCGAGTAGTCTCCGGGCGGTGTCTCGTCGATCCGGCCGGCCAGGGTGCCAAAGCCCGGCGCGGCGTCGATCGCGACGACATTCTCCGGCCGGCATTCCCGGAACACCGCACCCATGGAGGCGGTCATGGTCGTCTTCCCGACTCCACCCTTGCCCGAGATCACGCCGATGACGTACTGCTTGCGGATGTGCCGGCGGATGCGCTCGCGCAGTTCGCGGTAATGCCGTTCGGCCGGCGACTCCCCGAAGTTGATGGTCTTGAAGGACGCCAGGTAGACGACCTTGCGCCAGCCGGAGCCCGGCGGAATCTTGCGCGGGGCCACCATGTCCGAGATGCGCAGCGACCCCGACACCGAGTCCGGGTGGCGGTGGAACGCGCCGGCGGATTCCGGGTGTCGCGGCTGCTCGTGACCCGGCGAAGCGGCCGGTTCATTCCATGGAGTCGTCACGATTTTGACGCTAACACGCGTGCGAAGGTACTCACTTACACAACCTTTCGGTACGAATACCAGTCATCACTGGCGGGGAGCCCGCGCAGAATCTGCCCTAGCGCACTCGAAATGCATTTCGATGTACCAGGACTCACGATGAACCAGTTCTTGCCGTCGCGTTGTACGGTCTCGTACACGACTCGTCCCTCCGGGGTGTCCACGATGGCCGTCGACAGGGTGCCGCACACCGCCCGGGTCGCGGAGCCGGTTTCCACTCCCGACTGCACCGCCACGATCGAGGCCTGCGCGGACTGACCGGGGTCGCCGGCCAGCATCAGCAGTCTGATCTGGTCGGCATCCAGTGACTGGTTCATCAGGTGGCGCCGCAACGTATCCCGGTCGCGGACGGAGCCCAGGAGGGCGTCGGCGGCCAGGGTCACCGGCCGCAACGGGGCGGGGGCCTGTGCGCCGCACAGCCTGTCGATCTGGTCGGTGAGGAGGCGGCTCGCGGCGCCCTCGGCCGTGGCGGTGCCCGCCGGGCTCACGCGGATCAGGTGCTCGGTACGCTCGATGGCGACCCACCACTGCGCGTACCTGGCCAGCAGCACTCGGCGGGGCAGACCGTCGTGGTCCGGTGTCACGACGTGGATCAGCAGGGCGATGTCACGACGTGCGATCACCGTGAGCCACTCGAGCACCGGCCCATCCACGACGCCGTCATCATCGATGACGCCCTGCTCCCGCAGTTCGGCGGCCATCGGGTGGCCGAACGCGGCCTGCTTGGTCTCGACGCTGGGCAGGTGCGGTCGCAGACCCAACTCCGGCGCGAGCACTTCGATACCCGAAAGCACCTGCAGGACAAGCAGTCCGTCCACGGTGGTGGTCAACATGAGGCAATTCCCCCGGACATGCGGTGGGGGGGGGGGGCCGCCGCCCCCCCCCCCCCCCC
>JAEWRC010000110.1 GCA_023460175.1 Actinomycetes bacterium | reverse complement strand
CTGGTGGACCTCACCGGCCGGGTGCCGCTGACGGTGCCGCAGACCGAGGCGCTGGCGACGGCCGGCGCGCTGGACTGCTTCGGCATCAGCCGCCGCGAGGCGCTGTGGGCGGCCGGGGCCGCCGCCGCCGAACGGCCCGACCGGCTTCCGGGGGTGGGGACGTCCTCCCACGTCCCGGCCCTGCCCGGGATGAGCGCGCTGGAGTTGGCCGCCGCCGACGTCTGGGCCACCGGCATCTCGCCGGACAGCTACCCGATGCAGTTCCTGCGCGCCCAACTCGACGCGCGCGGGGTGGTGCCCGCGGATCGGCTGCTGTCCGTCCCGGACGGCACCCGGCTGCTGGTGGCCGGGGCGGTGACGCATCGGCAACGGCCCGGGACCGCCCAGGGGGTGACCTTCATGAACCTCGAGGACGAGACCGGGATGGTCAACATCCTGTGCTCGCCGGGGGTCTGGTCGCGGTACCGCAAGCTGGCCCAGACCGCCCCGGCGCTGGTGATCCGCGGCATCGTGCAGAAGGCCAGCGGTGCCGTCACCGTCGTCGCCGACCAGATGAACCCGATCGACATGCGGGTCGGTTCGCGCTCGCGCGACTTCCGCTGAGCCGTAGTCTGATGACCGGGCGTGAGGGGGCACCATGAGGTTGGGGCGCGCTCTGGCGGCGGTGGCGCTGGCCGCGAGCTTGGCCACCGGCTGCAGCAGCATCGTTGCGGGCGAGGCGGTTTCGCCGCTGTACGACCCGTTCCGGGTGGGCGGGCTGCCCGCCGTCGACGGCCCCAGCGGGATCCGCGAGGACGCCCCGGAACCGGTCGGCGCGGTGGACAACACCGACGGCGGCGACGTCGACCGGCTGGCGGCGCTCGCGGTCGACGACGTCACCGAGTTCTGGTCAGAGCACTACAGCGACGCCCTGCCCGGGGAGTTCGAACCCGTCGAGAAGCTGATGTCCTTCGACTCGAACGACCCGGCGAGCCCGTGGGTGTGCGGCGGGCGCACCTACCGGCTGGTCAACGCCTTCTTCTGCCCGCCCCTGGACCTACTGGCCTGGGACCGCGGGGTGATGGTTCCCGTCGCGCAGAAGTTCTTCGGGGACATGTCCGTGGTGGCGCTGATCGCCCACGAGTACGGCCACGCCGTGCAGCGGATGGCCGGCCTGATCGACAAGGACACCTCCGCGCTGGTCATCGAGCAGCAGGCGGACTGCTTCGCCGGGGCGCACCAACGCTGGGTGGTGGAGGGCCATTCGCCGCGCTTCACCCTCGACACCGGGGACGGGCTCAACCATGTGCTGGCCGCCGCGCTCACCATCCGCGACCCGCTGATGCCGGCGATCGTCGCCGAACTGCTCGACGTCGACGAGCACGGCAACGCCCTGGACCGGATCAGCGCCTTCCAACTGGGTTTCATCAACGGCGCGCAGGCGTGCGCGGCCATCGACGACGAAGAGGTGCGGCAGCGCCGCGTCGACCTGCCGCGCCACCTCGAACTCGGCGACGACGGCACGGTGGAATCCGGCGACATGGCGATCGACGAATCGGTGCTCGCGGCGCTGCTGGCCGACCTCGACGCCATTTTCCTGCTGTCCGACCCGCCGACGTTGTCGCTCGATCCGCACGACTGCGCCGGCCCCCGGCCCGGCACCCCGGTGGCCTACTGCCCGGACGGCAACGTCGTCGGCGTCGACCTGCCGGCCCTGCAGCAGTTCGCGGCCCCGGCCAGCGAGCTGCGGAATCTGGTTCTGCTGCAAGGGGACAACACCGCGCTGTCGGCGGTGACGTCGCGCTACGTGCTGGCCGTGCAGCGCGAGCGCGGGGTGGCGCTGGACACCGCCGAGGCGGCGTTGCGCACCGCCTGCCTGACGGGGTTCGCGCAGCAGGCCATGGCCGCGCCGGTACCGGGCCGGCAGCTGGCGCTGAGCGCCGGCGACGTCGACGAGGCGGTGGCCGGGTTGTTGGTCAACGGGATCGTGGCCAGCAACGTCACCGGCGTCACCGTGCCCGCCGGTTTCACCCGGATCGTGGCCTACCGGTCGGGGCTGCTCGGCGACCCGGAACTGTGTTACACCCGGTTCGGCTGAGCGACAAACGGTTAGTCTCGGCACATGTCCCTGAATCTCTCCGTCGACGAAGTCCTGACCACCACCCGTTCGGTGCGCAAGCGTCTGGACTTCGACAAGCCGGTGTCCCGCGAAGTGATCATGGAGTGCCTCGAGCTGGCGTTGCAGGCGCCGACGGGGTCCAACGCGCAGGGCTGGCAGTGGGTGTTCGTCGAGGACCCCGCCAAGAAGAAGGCCCTCGCCGACATCTACCGGTCCAACGCGACCCCCTACCTGGACCTGCCCAAGCCCGAGCGCGGCGACATCCGCGACCAGCAGCTCGACGCGGTGCAGAGCTCGGCGAAATACCTCAATGAGAACTTCGAGAAGGCGCCGGTGCTGATGATCCCGTGCCTGGAGGGCCGCGCCGACGGGGCGCCCGCCGGGATGAGCGCGTCGTTCTGGGGTTCCCTGCTGCCGGCGGTCTGGAGCTTCATGCTGGCGTTGCGCTCGCGCGGCATGGGCTCGGCGTGGACCACGCTGCACCTGGTCGGCGAGGGGGAGAAGGAAGCGGCCGAGGTGCTCGGTATTCCGTTCGACCAGTATTCGCAGGGCGGGCTGTTCCCCATCGCCTACACCAAGGGCACCGAGTTCAAGCGGGCCCAGCGGCTGCCGGCCGAGCAGCTGACGCACTGGAACTCCTGGTGAGTCCGCGGCGCTAAACGGCGCCCGGGAAGCCGTGCTGACGCCAGGCTTCGTAAACCGCAACGGCGGCGGCGTTGGACAGGTTCATCGACCGTCGTCCGGCCAGCATCGGGATCCGCACGGTGTCGGTGATGTGCGGATCGGCGAGCGTCTGCGCGTCCAATCCGGTGGGTTCGGGCCCGAACATCAAGACGTCGCCGGAACGGTAGCCAACATCGGTGAAAGATCTCGTCCCGTGCGCGGTGAATGCGTACACTCGCGCGGGCATCAGCGCCTCCCAGGCCGCCTCCAGGGACGCGTGCACGGTGACCGATGCCAAATCGTGGTAATCCAGTCCGGCCCGGCGCAGCTTGGGTTCGGACAGGTCAAAGCCCAGAGGCTGCACCAGATGCAACTCCGCACCGGTGCCGGACACCATTCGGATCGCATTGCCGGTATTGGGCGCGATGCGCGGTGAATAGAACAGCAACGCGAACATCGGCCTGCTTCCCTTCGGTGCTGTCGAGAGTTTGCCCGACATTGTCCATCAGCGCCTCCCGCGCCGGTTCGTTCGGTGAGAACCTTGGAACACCCTGGTGGGGACTGTCATACTTCTGCAATTGCCGTGCGAATTGCGCCGGGTTGTGAGCATCGCGACCGGGTGGAAATGAGCAGGAAGTCTGATGAAGGCGGAAACACTGAATAACAGCGGTGCGATCGCGAGTGGGGCGAACCCGGCGTCGGCAGGGGGCGCTGCCCGGTGACGATGTTCGACAAGCCCCCGGCGTTCAATGAACCCCTGGGGTCCGATTTCAATGCGCTGCCCGCCGACCCCTACGCGTCGGCGTCGATCGAGCAGACCGAACCGCCGGCGCCGGTCAAACGGCCCAGCCGCTGGTCGCCAACGAACTGGCCGGTGCGCTGGAAGGTTTTCGCCATCGCGCTGCTGCCGCTGCTGCTGGCCGCGGTGTTCGGCGGGTTCCGGATCTACTCCAGCTTCACCGAGGCGCGGGATCTGCGGCTGGCCGCCGACCGCGCCGAACTGGTCCCGGCGATCATCGACTACATGAGCGCCCTCGAAGAGGCGCTGTTCACCGTGCCGGCCAACGCGGCCTCCGAGGAGGTCCAGAACAACTTCGAGGCCCGCCGCTCGGCGCTGCTGGACCAGACGAACGACGACATCAGCGACGAGGTCCGCCAGGCCGTGAGCACGCTGACCGACCAGGGCCAGGAACTGGTCGCCAACGCTGGGCCCAGCCCCGCGGAACTGCCCGAGCGGGTCACCGCGTTCGCGCCGCTGCTGCTGACCTCCGAGACCGCGATCACCGGGTCGGTGCGCGTCGAGGACGAAGCGGTGCGCCGCCGGGCCGACGGTCTGGCCCGCGCGGTTGGCACCCACGGACAGATGATGATCCAGCGGTTGCTGGTCGAGCGCGGCACCGAGCTGCCCGAGCCCTACGTGCGGTCCTCGATGATCGCGCTGGCCGGCACCGAACCCTCCAACGTCACCGGCGTCTCCGCGCTGCTGGGCAACAATTCCGACGAGGCCGCCGAGCTGCGCAGCCAGATGGTCCGCCGGCTGTCGATGATGGCCGACCCGGCCGTGCCGGTGGTCGGCAGCCAGGCGATGCTCACCTCGCTGGACGCCACCGATGCGATCGCCCAGAACGTCATCGAGACCGTCACCCCCGAGGTCATCGCGACGGTCGACGACGCCGCCACCGCGCAGCGCAACGACGCGATCCGCGACGCCGTCCTGGTGATCGCCGCGATCCTGCTGGCGCTGCTGGTGGTGTGGTGGGTGGCCCGGTCGCTGGTCCGGCCGCTGCGCACGCTGCGCGACGGTGCGCTCAAGATCGCCCACGAGGACCTCGCGGCCGGCGTCGAACGGGTCAAGGCCGGCGACGAACGCGAGCCCGATCCGCTGCCGATCTACACCACCGAGGAAGTCGGACAGGTCGCCCACGCCGTCGACGAACTCCACACCCAGGCGTTGCTGCTGGCCGGTGACGAGGCGCGGCTGCGGGTGATGGTCAACGACATGTTCGAGACGCTGTCGCGGCGAAACAAGTCGCTGGTGGACCAGCAGCTGTCGCTGATCGACCGGCTGGAACGCAACGAGGAAGATCCGGAGCGGCTCGACAGCCTGTTCCGACTCGATCACCTCGCCACCCGGATGCGTCGCAACGGCGCCAACCTGCTGGTGCTGGCGGGCGCGCAGGTCAACCGGGAGCAGGGCCAGGCGGTGCCGCTGAGCTCGCTGATCAACGCCGCGGCCAGCGAGGTGGAGGACTACCAGCGGGTGGAGACCGGGATGGTGCCGGACTGCTCGCTGATCGCCGCCGCGGCCGGTGACTCGGTGCACCTGCTCGCCGAGCTGATCGACAATGCGCTGCGGTATTCGCCGCCGACGGCCCGGGTCCGGGTCACCGCGGTGCAGACCAGCGACTCCGGCGTACTGATCGACATCAACGACACCGGCCTGGGCATGACCGACGCCGACCTGCGCATCGCCAACATGCGGCTGAACGCCGGCGGCGAGGTCAGCCCCGACAACACCCGGCACATGGGGCTGTTCGTCGTGGGCCGGCTGGCCCGCCAGCACGGCATGACGGTCCGTCTGCTGCCGGGGGCCACCGGTTCCGGAACCATCGCCCAGGTGTATCTGCCGTCCGAGCTGCTCGAGGGTTACGCGCCCCGGGCCGAGGAACCGGCGCCGTTCGCGCAGTTCGACGCCTTTGTCGCCGAGCCGACCACCGACCCCGAAATGGTCGTCGATCCCGAGGCGGCTGCGGGGGAGCCTGAGTCCGTCGAGGCTGAGGTCGAGCCCGAACGCGAGCCGGCGCCCGGGGACGACTTCGACATCCGCTACGAACCCGACAGCGAGCCGGCCGGGACCGAGGCGTCGGTGTCGGTGTTGCCGCGACGCAATCCGGGTTCCACCGACATCGCCACCCCGCGGGAGCATCTGTTCACCGAGATCGGAGCCGACCAGGAGGAGCGTCCGGCCGAGGAGTGGTGGAGCAGTCCCGCCGACGAGGCCGACGAGCCGGCGCCGGCCGAGATCCCGTCGAACACCTCGGGATTCTTCGCGTCGCGTCGGCGTGCCCGCCAGCAGCCGGAGCCGGCGCCGGAGTCCGAACCGGGGTTCGAGCCGGGGTTCGAACCCGAGTCTGAGTTCGACGAGGCGCTCGAGGAGGTCCTCGACGACGAGGTCGAGATCGACTTGGAGGCGGACGTCGACGTCCCGGTCGAGGTCTCGGAGGAGCCCGACGTCGCGGAGGAACTCGACGTCGCGGAGGAACTCGACGTCGCGGAAGAACCCGACGTCCCGGTGGAGGCCGAGGTCGCGGAGGAAGCCGAGGTCTCGGAAGAGCCGGAAGCCTTGGCGGAGCCCGAGGAACCCGAGGTCTCGGAGGAGCCCGAGGATTCCGGCGAGCCGGAGGCCGAAGCCGTCGAAGCCATCGAAGCCGTCGAAGCCGAGCAAGTCGAAGGCGCCGAGGACACCGGTTCTATCGACCTGTCCGACATGGATCGGCTGGCCGAGGAGATGGCGCCGGCGACGGGCCCGCTCCCGGTGGGGTCGGTGGATCTGATCTATCAGAACATGGTCTCGGAGTGGCTCGATCCGTCGGAGGTGCAGCAGCTCGCGGTCCCACAGGACTGGAAGTCGGTGTGGGACAACGGGTGGGCGGCCGCCGCGGATGCGGACAACGTGCCCATCGAGGAGCACACGGATCGCGGCCTGCCGGTGCGTGCGCCGGGGGCACGACTCATCCCCGGCGGGGCGACGCCACCCGGAGAGACCGAGCAGCTGGGGGAGGAAGCACAGGACACGGAGGCCGAAGCAGATTCGAACGACAGTTACCCCGAGCGCGATCCCCAATCGATCCGCGCCTCGATGAGCAATCATTTCGGCGGTGTGCGCGCGGCACGTTCGCACGCCCGCAACACAACTCAAGGACTCGATGAGCAATGAATTATGCGCAAGGTTCACAGCACGAGAACCCGCTCGATTGGTTGGTCTCGAAGTTCGCGCGTGACGTACCCGGCGTCGCCCACGCCGTCCTGGTGTCGGTCGACGGTCTGTTGATCGCGGCCAGCGAGCATCTGCCGGCCGAGCGGGCCGATCAACTCGCCGCCGTCACGTCCGGACTGGCCAGCCTGTCCGCCGGTGCGGCACAGCTTTTCGACGGCGGCCGGGTGCTGCAGTCGGTGGTGGAGATGGACCACGGCTACGTGTTGATCATGCAGGTCGGTGACGGTAGCCAACTCGCCACGCTGGCTTCCAAATCCTGCGATATCGGCCAAGTGGGTTACGAGATGGCGATTCTGGTGGAACGGGTGGGCAGCACAGTGCAGTCCACTCGCCGCCGTGCGCCCCAGCACATGTGATCGAGACTGGAATGAATATGTTCGAACGGTCGGCGCCGGCGCGCGAGGCGAGCCTGGTGCGCCCGTACATGCTGACCGCGGGCCGCACCGAGTCCTCGGTGGAGTTGTCGCTCGAGGCGCCGGTGCGCACCTTGGAGTCGGCGCTCTACCATCGGTGGCCCCCCAATGACATGCGCGGTCGGATCGTCCAGCTGTGCACGAAAAGCCCTTCTGTGGCGGAGATCTCAGCGTTTCTGGATGTTCCGCTCGGAGTGGCCCGTGTCCTGGTCGGCGATCTCGTCACCTCGGGATACCTTCAGGTGCACGCGACTCTTACCGACCGCTCGACACATGATGAACGCCGTGAATTGATAGGAAGGACCCTCCGTGGGCTACGCGCACTCTGAGAGGCGTGATGCTGTATCGACCAAGATCGTCATCGCGGGTGGGTTCGGCGCCGGTAAGACCACGTTCGTGGGCGCGGTCTCGGAGATCATGCCGTTGCGCACCGAGGCCATGGTGACCACGGCCTCGGCGGGCGTTGACGGCCTGGAGGCCACCCCGGGCAAGGGGACCACCACGGTGGCGATGGACTTCGGCCGCATCACCCTCGACGAAGAACTGGTGCTTTACCTGTTCGGCACGCCGGGGCAGCGTCGGTTCTGGTTCATGTGGGATGACTTGGTGCACGGTGCGATTGGCGCGATCGTGCTGGTGGACACCCGGCGACTGGAGGACAGCTTCGCCGCCGTCGACTTCTTCGAGAACCGCAAGATCCCGTTCATCATCGCGGTCAACGAGTTCGAGGGCTCGCAGCGTTTCCCCGTCGAGGAGGTGCGCCAGGCCCTGGCGTTGCCGGAGCGCGTTCCGGTGATCACGGTCGACGCCCGTGACCGCACCTCGGCGAAGAACGCTCTGATCGCGATCAGCGAGTACGCGCTGGAATCGCTGACGGCCACCGGGTGAACTGGTCGGACCAGGAGTTCAGCGAGCGCGATTTCCGCGACGAGGACCTCGCCGGGCTGCGGACCGAGCGGGTGGTGTTCGACAGCTGCGACTTCAGCGGCGTGAACCTATCCGAGTCGGTGCACGCCGGTTCGGCCTTCCGGAACTGCCGGTTCGAACGGGCCACGCTGTGGCACAGCACCTTTCGGCATTGCAGCCTGATGGGATCGGTGTTCACGAACTGTCGGTTGCGGCCGGTGACCTTCGAGGAGGTCGACTTCTCCCTGGCCGTGCTCGGCGGTGCGGACCTGCGCGGCCTGGACCTCAGTGGTTGTCGGCTGCGCGAGGTGTCGCTGGTGGAGGCCGATCTGCGCAAGGCCGTGTTGCGCGGGGCGGACCTGTCCGGGGTGCGCACCCAGGGCACGCGGCTCGAGGAAGCCGATCTGCGCGGCGCGCGCATCGATCCGACGCTGTGGACCACCGCGGCGCTGCGCGGAGCCAAGATCGACGTGCCCCAGGCCCTGGCATTTGCGGCTGCGCACGGGCTGACCCTCGCCGAGGGGTGACTTGTTTGCGGGCTTACTCG
>JAEWRC010000109.1 GCA_023460175.1 Actinomycetes bacterium | reverse complement strand
GCCCCGGCGCAGGCGCTGGCCCGGTTGGACGCGGACCTGGTGGCCGCGACCGTCATCGCCGGTGCGGTGGTCTACCGGTCAGTGCGGTAGCTCGCGGAACGCGGTCTCGCGGTAGGGTTCCGGCTCCTTGGGCAGGCCCAGCACCCGCTCGCCGACGATGTTGCGCTGGATCTGGTCGGTGCCGCCGCCGATCGAGGTGAAGTAGGCGTTGAGCGCGCGGAACGTCACGCCGTCGCCGACCGGGTTGTCCGGGCCGGCGAGCATCGACTCGGCCCCGGTGATCTCGGTCTGCACCCGGGCGGTCTCGTGCAGGATCCGCGACATCGCGATCTTGCTCAGCGCCAGCAGAGCCGCGGCCTGCAGCCCACCGGTGGCCTTGGCGCGCTGGTTGTTCCAGCGGTTGGCCGCCACCAAGCCGTCGATCCGGGCGATCTGCTGGCGGGTGTGACTGTTGGCGATCTTGCCGTGGTCGGTGGCCAGGGTGATCAGGCTGTCCCGGCCGGCGTCGGTCTGGCCCGAGGACCGCGCGGTCCGGGCCAGGTCGCCCATCAGGCGACGTTCGTAGCCCAGCGCGGTCTGCAGCACACCCCAGCCGCCGTTGAGGGGGCCGATCAGGTTCTCGGCCGGCACGGTGGCGTCGGTGATGAACACCTCGTTGAACTCCGACTCACCGGTGATCTGGTGGATGGGCCGGACCTCGACGCCGGGCTGGCGCATGGGGAACATGAAGAAGCTGATCCCCTTGTGCTTGGGCACATCCCAGTCGGTGCGCGCCACCAGCAGGCCGTAGTCGGCCTTGGCGGCGAACGACGTCCAGACCTTCTGCCCGTTGATCACGAAGCGGTCGCCGTCGCGGTCGGCGCGGGTGCGCAGGCCGGCCAGGTCCGACCCGGCACCGGGCTCGCTGTAGAGCAGGCACCACTTGCTCTCGCCGCGCAGCGACGGCGGGATCAGCCGCCGCTTCTGCTCCTCGGTGCCGGCGTCGTGCAGCGTGCACGCGAACAGGTTCGACCGGTCGTGGCCCGTGCCGGGGGCCCCCGCCTCCTTGAATTCGGCTGCCACCACCCGGGATTCGCCGTCGCTGAGCCCGCGGCCGTACCACTCCGGCTCCCAGCTGGGCACCGCCCAGCCGTTGTCGAACACCAGCTGGGCCCACTGGCCGCGGTCCATGCCGGGGGTCCAGTTGGCGGCCAGGAACTCTCGTACTTGTGCGCGAATGTCGTCCATCACGCCCCCTTCAGCTGCAGGTAACGTTCGCGGTGCCAGGCCGGGTCGCCGAGCAGTTGGGCATCGGTGCGGGCCCGCCGCAGGTACAGGTGGGCGGGGTGCTCCCAGGTGAAGCCGATGCCGCCGTGGACCTGGATGCTGGTCGCGGCGACGGTCACGTAGGCGTCCGCGCAATAGGCCTGGGCCAGCGCGAGATCGGCGGCGCGGGTGGCGTCGCCGGCGTCGTAGGCGGCCGCGACGTGCCGGGCCGCCGAGACCGCGGACTCGGCCTCGAGCAGCATGTCGGCGCACATGTGCTTGACGGCCTGGAAGCTGCCGATCGCGCGGCCGAACTGGAACCGGGTGCGGGCGTAATCCACCGCCATCTGCATGGTGCGGTAGGTGCCGCCGGCCTGCTCACCGAGCATCGCCACGCCGCCGGCCTCCAGGGCCGCAGCGAAAGTTGCGGCGCCGGAACCGGGCTTGCCGACCAGCCGCGCCGGGGTGTCGGAGAACCGGACTCGATGCAGCTTGCGGGTCAGGTCGACACCGGTCAGCGCCACGGATTCGAGGCCGGCGGCCCCGCGCTGCACTGCGAACACCGACGGGCCGGCCGGTGTCGCCGCCAGCACGTAGAGCAGATCGGCGGCACCGGCGTCGAGCACGTAGTTCTTTTCGCCGGTCAGCTGCCAGCCGTCGGCGGACTCGGTTGCGGCGGTTGCCGGTTCGGCGGGCGGTGTCGCCGCGGTGCCCTCGGCGAAGGCCAGGGCGACCACGGCGCTGCCGTCGGCGATCGTCGGCAGCACCCGGGCCTGCTCGTCGGCGTCACCGCCGGCTGCCAGCAGGGCGGGCGCCAGGACGGCAGTGGAGAAGAACGGTCCGCACAGCAGCGCGCGGCCCATCTCCTCGCACACCGCGCTCATCTCGACGTGGCCCGCGCCGGCCCCGCCGAACTGTTCGGGGATGGCCAACCCGAGCAGACCCATGTCGCTGAGTTCGGCCCAGGCGGTCTCGTCGTGGCCGGTGTCGGTGGCCATCAACTCGCGCACCTGCGCCTCGCTGGAATGCTTCTGCAGGAGCCCCGAGACGGCTTCCCGCAGTGCCTTGATCTCGCTGCTCACGAGCTTGCCTCCGGTTGTTTTTCAGTGAAGCGACCGCGCAGGAACTCGCACTGCCGGTCGAAGAAATCTCTTGCCACCAAGGTTTTCTCGGCGATCTGATCGAAGCCGTGGAAGGCGCCGTCGACGACGTCGACCTCGGCCGGTACGCCGGCGTCCTCGAGCCGCTGCGCGTACTCGAGGTCCTCGTCGTGGAACAGGTCGAGGGTGCCGACGCCGATCCAGGCCGGCGGCAGGCCCGCCAGGTCGGTGCGCCGGGCGGGGACCACCTGTTCGGGGTCCGCGTCGGCGAGGTAGGCGGCCCAACCGAAGACGTTGCTGCGGTGGTCCCACAGCCGGAAGCCGGGGTTGTGGCCGGCGGCCGAGCGGTCATCGAGCATCGGGTACACCAGATGCTGTGCCACCGGCGTGATCTCGCCCCGGTCGCGGGCCAGGAACGCCAGCTGCGCGGCCAGGCCGCCGCCCGCACTACCGCCGGCGATGACGATGCGGTTCGGGTCGACCGAGGGCAGCGAGGCCAGCCACAGCAGCGCCGAGTAGCACTCCTCGAGCGCGTGCGGGTGGGGGTGTTCGGGGGCCAGCCCGTACTCGGGGGCGGCGACGGTGATGCCGAGCCGACGCGCGAACTTGCGGCACAGCGCGTCGTCCTGGGCGGCGGTGCCCAGCACGTAGCCGCCGCCGTGGATCCACAGCATGGCCGGCGCGGGCGCCCCGACCGTGCCGGGGCGCTGCAGGCGTATCTCGACGCCCGCGCTGGTGGTCAACACGGTGACGCCCCGGGCCGGGAACTTCTTCTGCACCCGGGAGGCGGCACGGAACAGCGGCAGCGTGGCGGCCCGGATCGGGGCCTTCGGGACCACCCTGGCGAGTTTGCGCAGCTCAGGGTGGATGTGCGCGGCGCTCATCGGACTGAGACTACTGGGCGCAAAGTTGACGGGTGTCAAGGGGCCGGAAAAGCGGCTTTGCCAGGGACGTCGGGGTTTACGGACATCCGAAATAATGTCACCGGTAGACACTTCGCGACATTTGCTCACTCCGCGCCAATCCGCGGGTGGAATGGCGGTACAGTCGCGCCATGACGGCAGGATCGCAGGCCCGCAATCCCGAACCGACGCTGTGGTCACGGGCGGAGGCGTTGCTGCGCACCAGTCCGGCGGACGCCCTGCTGGCGGCGACCGCCGCGGGCGCGCAACTCCCCATCGTCGGCAAGCAGCTCGAGCAGCTCGGCGGCTACACGGCCATCAGCATGTGGGCCGGCCGGCACGCGCCGGAGATCATCGGTTCGGCCACCAAGTCCTGGTTGACCCCCGGCAGGGGCAAGGTGCGGCAGGCCGAGCGCGATCAGACCCACGCGGTGGCCGCCGCGGCGCTGCGCGACATCGTGGCCGAACAGGACCTCGACGCGGCCTGGCCCGCCCCGGACCGGATGCCGCCGTTGCTGCGGGCCTGCGAGCACCGCCGCCACCTGCACCGGTCCTCGGTGCGCTACGGCGAGGAGCCGACCCAGCTGCTCGACGTGTGGCGGCTCCGCGACCTGCCGGTGCAACCGGCGCCCGTGATGATCTTCGTGCCCGGCGGCGCGTGGGTGCACGGCGGCCGCGCCCTGCAGGGCTACGCGCTGATGTCGCACCTGGCCGAGCTGGGCTGGGTGTGTCTGTCGGTGGAGTACCGGGTGGCCCCCGGGCACCGCTGGCCGCAGCACATCGCCGACGTCAAGGCCGCGATCGCCTGGGCGCGGGCCAACGTGGACCGCTTCGGCGGCGACCGCGACTTCGTCACCATCGCCGGGTGTTCGGCGGGCGGGCATCTGGCCGCGCTGGCCGGGCTCACCGCCGGTGACCGCGAGTACCAGCAGCATCTGCCGGAGGGCTCGGACACCTCCGTGGACGCCGTGGTCGGCGTCTACGGCCGCTACTGCTGGGAGGACCGCTCCACCCCGGAGCGCGACCGCTTCGTCGACTTCCTCGAACGCGTCGTGGTCAACGGCCGGCTGGACCGCGACCCCGAGGTGTTCCGGAAGGCGTCCCCGATCGCGCGGGTGCACGCCGCGGCACCGCCGTTCCTGGTGCTGCACGGCAGCGGCGACACGATCATCCCGGTGGCCCAGGCCCGCGCCTTCGTCGACCGGCTGCGCGGCGTGTCGCGCGCGCCGGTCGGTTACCTCGAATTGCCCGGCGCCGGACACGGTTTCGACATGACCGACGGCGCCCGGACCGGTGCGGCCGCGACGGCAATCGGATTGTTCCTCAACCAGATTCACCACGACCGAGCCGTGTCGCAGGCCAAACACGCCATCTGAGGCCGCCCGCGCTTGTAGGGTTCACCGCAAGGGGGATCTGCAGCAGCGAGGGGTGTGCGATGAAGAGACTCACCGGGTGGGACGCCTTCCTGCTGTACTCCGAGGCGCCGAACGTGCACATGCACACGCTCAAGATCGCGATCGTCGAATTGAGCGCCATCGGCGACCGCAGCTTCGGGGTCGACGAGTTCCGTCGGGTCATCGAGGGCCGGCTGCACATGCTTGAGCCGCTGCGCTATCAGCTGGTGGACATCCCGTTCAAATTCCACCACCCGATGTGGCGGGAGAACGTCGACGTCGACCTCGACTATCACATCCGACCGCTGACGCTGCCCGCGCCGGGCGGGCGGCGCGAACTCGACGACGCCATCGCCGAGATCGCCGGCACCCCGCTGGACCGCTCGCGGCCGCTGTGGGAGATGTATTACGTCGAGGGGCTCGAAGGCAACCGGATCGCCGTCGTCAACAAGATCCATCACGCGCTGGCCGACGGGGTCGCGGCGGCCAACCTGCTGGCCCGCGGCATGGACCTGGGGCCCGGCCCGGCCGACGAGGGCGCGCTGTATGAAACCGACCCGGCGCCAACGAAATCCGAGCTGGTGCGCACGGCGTTCCGGGATCACTTCCGGCACCTGGCCCAGGTGCCCTCGACCATCGCCTACACCGTCGCGGGCATCAACCGGGTGCGCCGCAGCACGCGCCGCCTGGCGCCGGATCTGACCCGACCGTTCACCCCGCCGCCGAGCTTCATGAACCACGTGCTGACCCCCGAGCGGCGCTTCGCGACGGCCTCGCTGTCGCTGGCCGACATCAAGGAGACCAAGACGGCGCTGGGCGTCTCGATCAACGATCTGGTGCTGGCGCTGTCCGCCGGTGCGCTGCGCAAACTTTCGCTGCACTACGACGGGCACGCCGAGCACCCGCTGCTGGCCTCGGTGCCGGTGAGCTTCGACTTCTCCTCGGAGCGGATCTCGGGCAACTACTTCACCGGGGTCATGATGCCCGTGCCGATCCACCTCTCAGATCCGCTGGAGCGGGTCCGGCAGGCCCACGCCGATGCGATCCTGGCCAAGGAGAGCAACCATCTGATCGGGCCCGAGCTGGTCAGCCGCTGGTCGAACTACATGCCGCCGGCCGCGATGGAGGCGGCCTTCAAGCGGCTGTCCGCCATCGACGGGCAGAACAAGGTCCTCAACCTCAACATCTCCAACGTGCCGGGCCCGCGCGAGCGCGGCCGGGTGGGCGGCGCGCTGGTTACCGAGCTCTACAGCGTGGGTCCGATCACCGCGGCCAGCGGGGTCAACATCACGGTGTGGAGCTACGTCGATCAGCTCAACATCTCGGTGCTCACCGACTGCGACTCGGTGGACGACGCCCACGAGGTCACCTCGGCCATGGTCGAGGAGTTGGTCGAGATCCGCCGCGCCGCAGGGCTTTCCGAGCAACTGACCGCTGTCGAGAACGCGCTGGCCCCGGCGGGCTAGGAAGCGTCCTGTCGGCGGGCCTGCACCCAGGACAGGAACCGCTCGATGGCCTGGGCGGTGTAATACCCGCGCGGGGAGCCGAAGAAGTCGAAGGCGTGCTGCGCGTGCGGGATCTCCGCGTAGGCGACGGTGTCCGACGACACCGCGCGCAGCGCCTCGACGAACTCGCGGCCCTCCGGCACCGGGATGATCGAGTCGTCGGCGCCGTGCAGCACGAAAAACGGTGGGGCATCGGGATGTACCCGATCGATGGGGGAGGCGTCGATGTAGACCTGGCGGTGGGTCCTGATGTCCACCTTGGTCACCAGCCGGCGCAGGAAGGCGAGGAATTCGCGGCGCCCGGCGCCCTCGTCGCTGTACCAGTCGTAGCGGCCGTACACCGGCACCGCCGCGACCACCGAGGTGTCGGCGTCCTCGAAGCCGGGCTGGAACTCCGGGGCGCCCGGGGTCAGCGCGGTGAGCGCGGTCAGGTGCCCGCCGGCCGAACCGCCGGTGATGGCGACGAAGTCCGGGTCGCCGCCGTACTCGGCGATGTTCTCCTTGACCCAGGCCAGGGCGCGCTTGACGTCGACGATGTGGTCGGGCCAGGTGTTGCGCGGGCTGACCCGGTAGGCAATCGACACGCACACCCAGCCGCGTTCGGCGAGGTGGCTGAGCAGCGGATAGGCCTGCGGCCGCCGCATGCCGATCGACCACGCGCCGCCGGGTACCTGCAGCAGCACCGGGGCCTTGCCGTCGGCGGGCAGGTCGGCGCGGCGCCAGATGTCGGCGAGGTTGGCCCCGCCGTACGGGCCGTACCGCACCGTGGAGGTCTTGGTGACGTAGCGCCGCCGCGACCAGCCCGTGCCGAAGACCCCCGAACGGTGACGGGCCCGCGCGGCGGGATCCGAGGCGGCCGCCACCTGTTCGTAATCGGGGCCCAGCGCGTCGCGCAGACCGGCCTCGAAGTACGGCTCCGAGCGCACGTTGCGGCGGGCGATCAGCACCAGCAGCGCCCAGCCGATGGTGTGCAGTAGCAACGCGATTCGACCTTTGCCGCTGTTGAAGTCGCCGCGCAGGCCGCGGCGCAGCGCGTCGAGCACCGACCCGGCCAGGTACAGCGGGGCGAGCTCGCTGGTGGGCCAGCCGAACGCGAAGGCGGGAATGGTGCCGTAGCCCTTGCGGCCCAGCGGGCGCACACCATTGCCGGCGTTGAGCAGTTCGGCGGCGGCGCGCAGCAGGGTGCGGTTGGAGCGGTTCGCCATCGCCTCAGCCGATCACCGGGAGACGGCGCTGCGCGGCCAACTCGTCCATCGCGCGCTGCATGACCCGGCGCACGTGCGCGTCGACCTCGTCGATGTCGGGGTCCTCGCCGAACTCGGCGACGATGTCGATGGGTTCGAGTACCTGCTGCACGATCTTGGTGGGCAGCGGCACGTTCAGGGGGACCACGGCCGACAGGCCGAACGGGACGCCGAAGGACAGCGGCAGGATCTTGGCGCGGAACATCTTGTCCAGCCGCAGCAGCTTGGCCAGTTCGGTGCCGCGGGACAGGAACAGCTGACTTTCCTGGCCGCCGATTCCCACGGTCGGGACGATCGGCACCCCGGCGTTGAGCGCCGCGCGGATGTAGCCGGTGCGGCCGCCGAAGTCGATCTTGTGGCGCGCGGTGCTGGGCCGGTAGACGTCGTAGTCGCCGCCGGGGAAGACCACCACCACGCCGCCGGAGCGCAGTGCCTCGTCGGCGTTGTCGTGGTTGGCCTTGATGAAGCCGGTCTTGCGGAAGAAGCCCGCGGTCGGGCCGGTGAACACCAGGTCGAAGGTCAGCGTGTAGACCGGCCGCTCGTAGCCGAAGTGGTCGTAGAAACCCGCCGCGAACACCGGGACGTCCATGGCGAGCATCCCGCCGGAATGGTTGGAGACCACCAGGGCGCCGCCGGCCGGGAAGTTCTCCAGGCCGTGGACCTCCGAGCGGTGATAGACCTTGAGGAACGGTTTCAGCACCCCCATCACCTGTTCGGTGAGGACCGGGTCCCACTTGGTGATCTCGCCGATCAGCTCGGGGTCGGCGTTGGAGTCGTCCGTAGTGGAGTCGTCGAGGTCGGACGGGCTCACGGGATCCCCCTGGGAATGAATTGAAACGTGTTCTAGTTTGAATGTTACCCGGCGGCGTCGACGAGTTCGCCGGGTCGTCACCCGACGGCCTTACCGTACCGTTTACGATGTCGGGCGTGAGCGACGAATCGAACGAACCCGCAGTCCTGGTCGAACAGCGCGACCGGATCCTGGTCATCACCATCAACCGGCCCAAGGCCAAGAACGCCGTCAACCTCGCGGTCAGCCAGGGTCTGGCCGACGCGATGGACCGGCTCGACGAGGACCCCGGCCTGTCGGTCGGCGTGCTCACCGGTGCGGGCGGGTCGTTCTGCGCGGGCATGGACCTCAAGGCGTTCGCCCGCGGCGAGCGCTGCGACATCGAAGGCCGCGGCCTGGGCTTCACCGAGTCCCCGCCGGCCAAGCCGCTGATCGCCGCGGTCGAGGGATACGCGTTGGCCGGTGGCACCGAGGTGGCGTTGGCGACGGATCTCATTGTCGCGGCGCGTGATTCGGCGTTCGGCATCCCCGAGGTCAAGCGCGGTCTGGTGGCCGGCGGCGGCGGGCTGCTGCGCCTGCCCCAGCGCATCCCGTACGCCATCGCGATGGAACTCGCGCTGACCGGCGATAACCTGTCCGCCGAGCGGGCCCACGAGTTGGGTCTGGTCAGCGTGCTGGCCGAGCCGGGCGGCGCGCTCGACGCCGCGATCGCGCTGGCCGGGAAGATCACCGCCAACGGCCCGCTGGCCGTCGCGGCGACCAAGAAGATCATCGTCGAGGCGCGCTACTGGGGACCCGAGGAGCAGTGGGCCGAGCAGATGAAGATCCTGGGCCCGGTGTTCATGTCCAAGGACGCCCAGGAGGGTGCCGTCGCGTTCGCCGAGAAGCGCGCCCCCAAGTGGACGGGAACCTGACCCGAACACCGCCGTGTCGGATTCTCGCTTGACCTGAACCGAGGTTCAGGCGCGATCATGGTCGGCATGGTCACCCAGACGCTCCGGTCGCAGCCCGCGCTCGACATCGGCGCCTACCTGGCCCGGATCGGCTACACCGGACCCGTCGAACCGACCCTGGCGACGCTGCGTGGGCTGGTCACCGCGCATCTGACGCACATCCCGTTCGAGAACCTGGACCCGCTGATGGGCATCCCGGTCGCCGATCTCGGCGCCGGGGCCCTGGGCACCAAGCTGGTGCAGCGTGCCCGGGGCGGGTACTGCTTCGAGCAGAACGGCCTGCTGGCCTATGCCCTGGCCGAACTCGGCTATGACGTGGCGCCCCTGAGCGCGCGGGTGGTCTGGATGCGGCCCGAGGGGGTGGACGCGCCGACCACGCCGCTGACCCATCAGCTGCTGGCGGTCCGCGTCCCCGGGGATCCGCGGCGCTACCTCGTCGACGTCGGGTTCGGCGGGCAGACGCTGACCGCGCCCATCGAGTTCGTCCCGGGGCTGGTGCAGCCCACGCCCAACGAGCCCTATCGGGTCGGGGTCCGCGGCGACGAGTACTTCCTGGAGACGTTGATCGGCGACGCCTGGCAGCCGGTGTACGTCTTCGCCGACGTCGTCCGGCCCGCCATCGACCTGCAGGTCGGAAGTTGGTACGTGTCAACGCATCCGGAGTCGATCTTCGTCGTCGGCCTGACCGCCTCGATGATCATCGACGGTGCGCGTTGGAATCTGCGCGGCCGCCACCTCGCCATCCATCGGCCCGGGGAACCTACCGAGCGGGTGCGCTTCGAGAACGCCTCGCAGGTGTTGGCGCTGCTGATGAACACCTTCGGCCTGGACGTCGGCGGCATCGGCGACGTGCACCAGCGGATCACCGAGGTGCTCGACACCTGAGGCAGGTCCCGACCGCGCCGAGATCATCGTCAGCACAACCACCATCACCAATGCCGAGGACTCCAGCCGCGACGTAGCGAGAATCCTCGGCACTGATCCCGGACGCCCGCCGTCGATTCGCTCAGATGCGACCAGACTCCTAGCGCGCCCAGGTCAGGGCGTCCCACAGCGCGCCGTCGTCGCGGCCGCCCGCGTCCAGCGCCCGCCGGCCGAGGCGACGAGCGTGCTGCCCGGTGCTGCCGAACTCGCCGATCCAGCTGTGCGCCCGGTTGGTCGCCGACCACAGCGAATGCTCGAGGGTCACGCCGATGGCGCCGTGCAGCTGATGCGCGGTGGTGGTGACCGCCGGTACGACGCGGCCCAGCACCACCTTGGCCAGCGTCACGGCGTAGTCGGCCTGCGGGCTGTCGAAGCCGTGATCGGCGGCGGCCGCGACCGCCAAAGTGGTTGCGGCCCGGCCGCGCTCGATCTCGCCGGCCATCTGCGCCAGCGCGTGCTGGACGGCCTGGAACTTGCTCAGCGCCCGGGCGAACTGCTCGCGCTCCCGGGTGTGGGCCACCGTCATCTCCGCGGCGGCGTCCAGCGCTCCGAGCACCTGCACGCAGCGCGCCCAGGCGCCGCGGCGGGCCAGCTCGTCGGCGACCTCGGCGCCGCAGCGCACCGCGTCGGCCGGCGCCGCGAAGCGCACGGTGTCGCGG
>JAEWRC010000108.1 GCA_023460175.1 Actinomycetes bacterium | reverse complement strand
ACTCGATGCCGATCAGCGAGACCGCGAAACCACCCAGGCGGGTATCCCAGGCCACGACGTTCTGGGCGTCCTCCCAGCCCGGCCAGCGTTCCAGCACCGCGGCGTCCTGGTCCCTGACGGCCGACATCACCGAACGAATATCGAAGGGCCGCTTGCGGTCCGGGTTGTGCTGCGCGGAGAAGATGTCGCCGACGCAGTCGAAGGAGGTGCCGCCGGCGTCGTTGCGATGCGGGAAACCGCTGATGTCCCGGTCGACGGGATCGGCGGTGTCGAACCGTGTCCCGTTGGACTGCGAGGACTCGTAGTGGGCGAACAACAACGCGCAGCCGGATTCGACGTCGGCCACCCAGAACTGCGCCTGCCCGTTGGGGCCGGCGATCCGGGCGTACCCGCCGATGCCCGCGTTGTCCTCGGCCGCGACGCCGCCGGAGAATTCCAGGGCCTGCTTGCCGGTGAGCACCATGGCGCTGTTGCCCACCATGATCAGCACGCCGGAGGTGTGCATCAGCATCGTCGACTCGGCGTCGAAGTAGGACTGGGCACCGACGTTGACGCCGACGACCATCACGTTGATCTCGCCGCCGTCCTGGGTGAACTCGATGATCCGGCGCAGCACCGCCGCGGTCCAGTCCAGGTTCTCGGTGCCGCTGTCCATCGCGATGCGGGCGCCCGAGGACACCGCGTACCACTCCACCGGCACGCCGAGTTCGGTCGCCAGATCCAGCGCCGCGACGATGCGGCGGCACTCGGGTTCGGCCAGCGATCCCAGGTCGCGACTCGGGTCGTTGAGGATGAGCACCCGGCGGAACGTGGCACCGGAGGCGGCGTGACTGTCGATCACACCGGTGACCACGCGCGCAGTGTTGTTGCCGCGCGGGCGATCCACCACCTCGAATTGCTCACCGACGAAGTCGTATTCGGTGAACTCGCCGGTGGGCAGTTCGGTGTGGGTGGCGCCGGTGCCGACCAGCAACTCGACGATCTCGTACGGGTACACCAGGCCGCGGCGCTGCATGGCGACCACCCGGCGGCGGTACTCCGACATCGGCCGCAGCGGGGTCGGCGACGGCTTGGTCCGGCCGACCATGACGCCCACGGTGGGCGGGGTGGTGACGTGGATGACCTCGTCGACCAGATCGCCGGCGCCGGTGTCACCGACCCGCACCCGACCGATGACCTTCTCCAGGCCCAGCCCGCGGGTCAGGGGCAGCAGATCCACGATGAGTTCCTGCAGCTGGGCATCGGTCAGCGTCCAGCGGGGCTCGACGTAGAAGATGATGCGGTTGCTCAGCGAGACCGACGGATCCGGCAGCAGCGCCCGGGCCCGCCGGATCGCGATCGCCGCCTGCGCAAGCTGATTGGTGACATGCGCGTCGCCGTCGAGATCGAAGACCTCCAGCACCGCCAGCAGCCGCTCGTCCTGGGGGTTCTCCTTGGCGACGGCCTTGATCAGATGGATGCCGTCCGGGGCGTCCACCGCGCTGATGTCGAACTGGTCGAACCGCCACAGCTCGACGCGGTCGGCGGTGGCCGGATGGATGCCCGCGGTCCCGCTCACCCGGGTGAACCGTCCGTCGGCCCCGGTGAACACGCAGTGCCGGCGCGACCCGCGCTCGTCGTCGCGGCTGCCCTGCCACCAGGTGACGACCACGCTGACCTCGGGGCACCCCGTCGGCAACGCGGGCAACGCGGCCTCGACGGCGGCGGCCACGTCTGTTCGGGTTTCGTTGTCGCGCAGGACGATCTCGATCTCCAGCGGCTCGGTGCGCGCGGCGGTGAGGTACTCGGCCGCAGCGGCCACGAGATCGGCCAGCCGCGCGGACGGGCCGGCGAAGGCCAGCATCTCCACGCGCCCGATCCCCTCGCGGCGCTCGGTCCGGACGCCGACGATGGTGCCGGGCGTCGGCAGGGGTTCGAAGTCCTCGAGGGTGCGGTGCCGGTGGGTCCGGCGGACCAGCGCCCGGAGCGCGACCGCGGCCCGGGCCGGGTCGGCGGTCTGCGCGGCGAGGTAGTGGTCGATGGGCTCGGGCAGGCGACGGAGCCCGGCGAACGCGGCCTCCCGCGCACCGGCCTCCGCGTCGGCGAGCAGACCTTCGGCGACCTTCTCGTCGGCGGACCGCAACGCCTCGATGGCGGGCGCCTCCACCAGGCGGTGGCGCACCGCGCGGGCCAGGTCGGTCACCGTCGGATAGGCGGCCTCCGAGGCGCCGATCAGCCGGTCAAGCACGTCGACCAGCTCGGCCGAGCGGTTCGGGTCGTGATCGTCGGATCCCAGCCAGGTTTCCAGCACGCCGGCGCTCATCCGGGCGATCCGGCCGAGCCTGGACTCGGCGCGCCAGATGTTGAACAGCGCATCGGTGAGTGCGGTGCTCTGGCTGATCTCGGTGACGTCGTAGTGCGCGAGCATCTGTCGCAGCCGCGCGACGAAGTCCGCGGGCGCGACCTCGGCGATCCGGTCGGGGGCGCGCAGCGCCACCAGCAGCAGATCGGTGCGCATCGGGCGGCGCCCGGCCCCGTTGTCGAGTTCGGGGTCGCCGGCGAACAGCGCCATGCGGTCGGCGACGATGCCGAGCACGTGCAGTCCGGCGGTGAAGGACAGGTCGCCGACGCGGGTCAGCGCGTCGCCGACCGCGCTGCCGGACAGGTCCTGACCCAGCACCAGCCGGGTCAGCACGTCGCGGTCCTCGTCGTGCTGGTTGAGCTGCGCGGGGTTGTGGGCCAGGGCCGCGAACGACATCTGGGTGGCGTCGCCGGGGCCCTCGTCGTCGACGGCCTCGATGCGGATGATCGGATCGCCCGCGCCGACCAGAGTGCCTGCGCCGGCAACGATTTCGCTGACCCGGCCGCCGAACGGCGCCATCAGCGGGGACTCCATCTTCATGGCCTCGGTGATCAGCAGCACGTCGCCGGGGTTGACCTCGTCGCCCACCTCGACGGCGACCTTGGCGATGACGCACTGCGATTCGGCGCGGATCAGTCCGCCGTGGCCGCGGACGATGCGGTACACGCTGTGGTCGAGTTCGACGGTGATCAGCGGCCCGCTGGGCACCACGACCAGCGACAGCTCCCGGCCGGCGACGCTGATGCGGCGCTCGAACTGGCCGAGTTCCTCGACCCGGGCGGCGATGCGCAGCCCGTCGATCTCGACGTCGAACTTGTTGGGGCTGCGCTGCTGAACGCGGAACGACCGGCGTTCGCCCTCGTACTCGAGGTCGATGGTGGCGGTCTCGTCGCTCAACGGGTGCAGGCGGCCGTGCACGGCGCTGCCGGCGAACTGGTCCAGCGCGTCGGCGTGGTCGGTCCGGTAGGCCTCGACCGCGGCGCACACCATGGCCAGCGGGGCGTCGGGGGAGTCCAGCAGGATCCCCTCGTCCAGGGCGCGGTCCAGCCAGGTGGTGTCGACGTTGCCCTGCTGGATCTCGGCGTTGTCGAGCAGCGCCATCAGGAAGCGCCGGTTGGTGGTGCCGCCCTCGATGACGGCCTGCGAGCGGCCGAGGGCGCGGCGCAGCCGGGCCAGCGCCTCGGGCCGGTCGCGGCCCCACGCGATGACCTTGGCGATCATCGAGTCGAACTCGGAAGCGATGGTGTCGCCCTCGGCCACACCGGCGTCGGTGCGGATCCAGGGGCCCTGCGGGACCCGTAGTTCGACGACGCGGCCGGGCGCGGGGGTGAAGCCGCGCTTGGGGTCCTCGGCGTTGAGCCGGACCTCGACCGCGTGACCGCGCACCTCGGGGGAGGCCGGCGCCAGCTGTGCCCCCTGGGCGATGTCGAGTTGCAGCTTGACCAGGTCGACGCCGGTGACGGCCTCGGTGACGGTGTGCTCCACCTGCAACCGGGTGTTGACCTCGAGGAAGTAGAAACTGCCGGTGCTCGGCTGGAACAGGAACTCCACGGTGCCGACGTTGGTGTAGTCGACGGCCTGGCACATGCGGCGGGCGGCGTCGCGGATCGCTTGCTGCAGAGCGTCATCGATGTCGACCGGGGCCGATTCCTCGAGGACCTTCTGCCGGCGCCGCTGCACGCTGCAGTCACGCAGGCCGAGGGTCCACACGGTTCCGGTGTGGTCGGCGGCCACCTGGACCTCGAGGTGCCGGCCACCGGTGATCTGCGCCTCGACGAACAGCGTCGCGTCGCCGAAGGCCGAATCAGCCTCGGCACGTGCGCTGTTGAAGGCAGCAGGCAGCTCGATCTCGTTGCGGACCAGCCGGATGCCACGACCGCCGCCGCCGGCGGCGGCCTTGAGTACCACCGGGAACCCGATGCGCTTGGCGGCCTCGACGGCTTCCTCGACGGTTTCGACGGGCCCGCCGCTCCACGGGACCACCGGCACGTCAACGGATTCGGCGATCCGCTTGGCCGCGATCTTGTCGCCGAGCATGTCCATCGAGGCCGCGGTGGGGCCGATGAACTGCACGCCGAGGCGGTCGCACATCCGCACGAAGTCGGGGTTCTCGGCGACGAAACCCCAACCCGGCCAGACGGCGTCGGCGCCGCTGAGCACCAGCGCGGATTCGACGATGCCGGCGTCGAGGTAGGTGTGCCGGCGCGCACCGGTCTCCGGATCGGTGACCATGGTGGGGCCCAGGTTGATCGCGTGGTCGGCGGCCCGGACGAACCAGGACGCGGCGTCGGCCTCGGTGTAGAGCGCCACCGTCTCGAGCGGCGCGCCGCGCTCGATGCCGTACTCGCGGGCGGCATTCAGAAACCGCATGGCGGACTCACCGCGGTTGACGATCGCCACCCGATTCAGCGAAGTACTGGGTTGTCCGGTCATGTCTTCGAGGCTCCCAATACCTGCCCTGACCGGCAAGGGAGTAACTCGGCGAAGTATTGACAGCGTTGAACGTGTGAATTGCAAATTCTGCGAAGTTCTCGCCGGGAGGCGGGCGCAAACGACAGCACCGGCAGGGGATTGGCGTCCCCTGCCGGTGCTGTGCGGCGGTGTCGGTTACCGATGGTCGACCGTCTCGGCGACCTTGTTCGTGGCGTCGCTTTCGTGGAGGTCGCTGTGGTTCAGATCGTTGTCCTTGGTCTCCGGCAGCGCCAGCACGCAGAGCAGGCTGATCGCCGAGATCCCGGAGAGCAACACCCCGACCCAGATGCTGCCGTGGTTGGCGATGATGCTCGCCGCGATCAGCGGCGGGATGGCGCCGCCGAAGATGCCGCCGAGGTTGTAGCTCAAGCCCGCACCGGTGTAGCGGAAGCGGGATTCGAACATCTCCGGCAGCAGCGCACCGGCCGGGCCGTTGGCCACGCCGTAGACCGACAGGGTGACGACCACCGCGACCAGGAAGAGGATCGGAGATCCCGTGTCCACCAAGGGGTAAAGGATCAGCGACCACACCACGGTGGCGGCGTAGGCCGCCGCGATGACCTTCTTGCGGCCCACCCGGTCGGAGTAGATGGCCGCGGCGGCGGTGACGAAACCGAGCACCACCGCGGCGATCATGCCGCAGCCCAGGATCATGGTCCGGCTGAAGCCGAGCGTCGTGCTGCCGTAGCTGGTCATGAACGCCGAGCCGGTGTAGAACATCGTGAACACCGTCGACATCGCCAGGCCCGCGATCAGGATCTGGCGCCACTGGCTGCGGATGGCCGCGGCGAACGGCAGCTTCTCGCGTGCACTGGCCGTGCTCCGGGTGCGCTGATGCTCCTTGAACACCGGAGTTTCCTGCACCGACAACCGAATCCACAGTCCGATGATCACCAGCAGCAGCGAGGCGATGAACGGGAAACGCCAGCCGTAGTTGATGAACGTGTCGCTGGTGTCGCCGACGGTGAGCGCCACGACGAAGAACGTGCCGCTGGCGAGGAAGAACGCGCACGCCGGCCCCAACTGCGGGTACACCGCCATGCGGCCGCGCTGTTTGGGTGGGGCGTACTCGGCCGTCAACAAGGTTGCGCCGGCCCATTCACCGCCCAACGCCAAGCCTTGCAGGAAGCGCATCGCCACCAGCAATGCCGGACCCCAGAACCCGATCCCGTTCTCGAAGAACCCGAAGGCGCCGGTGTCGTAGCCGGGCAGGAACCCGATGAACACCGTCGACAGCCCCATGATCAGCAGCGTCCACACCAGAGTGCGTTTGCGGCCGATGATGTCGCCGAAGTGGCCGAACAGGATCGATCCGACCGGGCGGGCGAAGAACGCCACACCGAACGTCGCGAACGACGCCAGGGTGCCCATCGCCGGGCTCACGTCCGGGAAGAAGACCTTCGGGAACACCAGCGCGGCGGCCGTGCCGTAGACGAAGAAGTCGTAGTACTCGATGGTCGTTCCCAGCAGGCTGGCGGCGCCGACCTTGCGCAGGGAACTGCCACCGGACTGCGCGTCGGTGCTGCGCGGCGGTAGGTCGGGGTCGTGGCCGGCCGAGGGTAGATCGATGGTGCTCACGTGATGTCAGCGCTCCTAATGGCCCGAAGGTCGATTCCTGAGCGGCGTCGCGCTCGTTGACTGAGGGGTTCCATATCCAGTCGCCTGGATCCAGGATTTACTGAGACTATGCCCGTGTCGGTGTGACGTCAATAACAAACTCAGATCCAAAGTGACGGTTGGCACGTTCGATATTTGCGACAACCTCAACCCGCCGGCGCAGTTGACGGCTGTCGTCCGAGGGGACGCGGGTAGGCCTCGGATGGGTCCGGTGCGCACGATGTTTGCCCACCGGCACCCGTCCCGACAGCCAAAAGCACCCCCATCCGGACGCGGATAGGGGTGCTTTTGGGGCTGGGTGGCTTTACTTCTGTTCGAGCGGGACCAAGTGGTCGACGCCGCGTTTGACCGTCCAGCCGGCCTGCTCGCGATCCCACTCCGCGGGGGTGGTGTCCATGGCGCGCAGCTCGCGCTTGAGCACCTTGCCCGTCGAGGTCTTGGGGAAGTCGTCGAGGACCTCGAGGTAGCGCGGCACCGCGAAGTACGGCAACCGCTTCACGCAGTGCGAGAGCACGGCGACCAGGTCGGGGGTCTTGGCGTCGTCGGCGAGCACGAGGAACGCCTTGATGTCATCCTCGCCCTCGCGGGCGGGCTTGCCGATGACGGCGCAGTCCTCGACCTCGGGCAGTTCGGTGAGCGCGACCTCGATGTCGTAGGCGGTGACGTTCTCACCCTTGCGCCGGATGCGGTCGTTGAGGCGGTCCATGAAGTAGTAGTAGCCGTCGGAATCCCGGCGGCCGGCATCGCCGGTGTGGAACCACAGGTTGCGCCAGGCCTCCACGGTGCGGTCCGGCATGGCGTGATAGCCCAGGAACGTGGTGAACGGGACCCTGGGGCGGACGACGATCTCGCCGGTCTCGCCGTCGGGCAGGGGCTCGTCGGTGTCGGGGTCGACGATCGCGACCTCGAACCACTTGTCGAGTGCCTTGCCGCAGCTGCCCGGACGCAGCGGTTCGTCCATCGGGCGGTAGAGCGGCAGGCAGATCTCGGTCATGCCGTAGGCCTCCACACACGTGGTGTTGAACCGGGTTTCGAACTCCTCGGCGATCACGGCCGGGATCGGGATGGTGATCATGCGCCGCACGCCGTGGTCGGTGTCGTGCGGACCGGCGGGGCGGTTGAAGACGTACTGCGCCATGACCCCGAGCAGGCTGGTGACCGTGGCGCCGCACGCGCGCAGGTCGTCGAGCCAGCCGCTGGCGCTGAACGCATCGGCGAGCACTACGGTGGCCCCGGTCATCAGGCAGGGCAGCACCTGCATGAACTGTGCGTTGGCGTGGAACATCGGCAGGCAGATGTAGTAGACGTCGTCCTCGACGATGCGCAACTGCTCGACCAGGTGCCCGGCGAAGGTGTACATGTGCCCGTGCGGGACCACCACGCCCTTGGCCGGGCCCGTGGTGCCCGAGGTGTAGATGATCGCGGCGGGATCGCGGGGGGACACCGCCACGGGCTGCGCCCCGTTCGGTGAGCGGTCCAGATCCTCGAGGGCGACCACCATGTCCTTGGGGCGCGCGTCGCTGGCCCCGCGGATCACGACCGCGGTGAGGGTCTCGAGTTCGTCGGCGACCTCGTCGAGCACGCCCGCGTAGTTCGCGTCGATGATGGCCACCCGGGCCCCCGAGTTGTTGGCGGCGTGCACCAGGCTCGGGCCGCGGTTGGCCGTGTTGACCGGAACCTCCACGGCGCCAATGAGATTGATGGCGAACCAGCAGGCGATCATGTCGATCGAGTTGTCCATCAGCAGCAGGACCCGGTCGCCCTTGCTCACGCCCAGTCCGGTCAGGCCCGCGGCCCGGCGCTCGGTGAGGTCCAGCATCTCGGCGTAGGTCAGCCCGTCCCCGGCGACGGTGCGCACGCAGGGCTTGTCGGGTTGCGCCGCGGCGGCCTCACGCAGCACCGCCGGCAGGGTCCAGAGTTCCCGGTCCCGGTGGGTGAAGGGGTCCAGCACGGGCTGAGTTTCTGTCTTCACGTTCACGCTTGAAAGTCCTTCCGCGGCGGTCGTGGCGCCTGTGTGGCCTGTGCGGGTGCTTCGACCAATATGTGACGAATGCTACTATGGACTCTGGATCCAGGATTTGCAATACGCTGAGCAGATCCGCCGACAACCCCGCAGATTGGTGCCACTCATGACCGGAACGACCGTCGCCCAACTCATCGCGCAACGACTGAAGGCGCAGGGTGTGCGCCGGATCTTCGGCCTCTGCGGTGGCCACATCCAGCCGCTGTGGGACGCCGTGTCACGCGAGGGCATCGAGGTTGTCGACGTCCGACACGAGGCCGCGGCCGTCTACATGGCCCACGCGACCGCCGAACTGTCCGGCGACCTCAGCGTCGCGATGGTGACCGCCGGACCGGGCCTGACCAACGCCGTCACCGCCATCTCCAACGCCTACGTGTCGCGCAGCCCCGTACTGGTCATCTCGGGTCGGCCGCCGCGCCCGCAGACCGGGATGGGCGCCATGCAGGACATCGACCAGGCCGGCATCGTCGAACCCATCTGCCGCCTCGTCGAACAGGTCTCCGAGCGCCACCACGTGATCGGCCGCCTCGACAAGACCATCGCCGCCGCGCTGGGCGCGGCCAACGGCGCCACCGGCCCCGCCTACATCGACTTCCCCACCGAACTGCTCGACGAGATCGTCCACGACGCCGACATCCCGGCGCTGGCCATGGAGCCCCGCACCGCCCAGACCGTCGCCGCCGATCCCGTCGCGCTGGCCCAGGCCGCGGACGCGATCCGGGCCGCGTCGCGCATCGTCGTCATCGGCGGGCGCTCCGTGAGGTCCGCGGGGCCCGAGGTGCGCACATTCCTCGACACCGCGCAGGCGCTGTACCTCGATTCGGGCGAGAGCCGCGGCGTCGTCCGCGACGATTCGCCCGCCTTCGTGCCCGCGGTGCGAGGCCGCGCGATGAGCGAGGCCGACCTGGTGATCACGCTGGGCCGGCGACTGGACTTCCAGCTGGGCTACGGCTCCCCGGCGGTGTTCTCCCCGGACGCGCGGTTCCTGCGCATCGGCACCTGCTTCGAAGAACTCGGCGAGAACCGCCGCGGCGACGTCGAGGTGTTCGGCAGCACCGGCTCGGTGCTGGCGGCACTGACCGAAGCCGGCGCGACCCCGGACGCCCCGGACACCGCCTGGCTGCAGGACATGCGCGACTCGAACGCGAAGCGGACCGCGAAGCTGGCCGAAAAGCTCGCCGACCCCAACCCGGACGCGGCCGGTCGGATGTCCCCGAACTTCGTCGTCGGCGCCGTCAACGACCTGCTCACCGAGCAATCCGTGGCCATCGCCGACGGCGGCGACATCCTGTCCTTCGCGCGGGTGGGCCTCAAGCCGGTGGACTACCTGGACTGCGGTGCGCTCGGCTGCCTCGGCGTCGGCGTCCCGTTCGCCACCGCGGCCGCGCTGCTGCGCCCCGAGGAGCCCGTCGTCGCGGTCATCGGCGACGGCAGCTTCGGCTTCACCGCCGTCGAGGTGGACACCGCCGTCCGGCACGGCGCCAGGGCGGTGTTCGTCGTCGTCAACAACGAGGCGTGGAACATCGAACGCCACGACCAGGTCGACCGCTTCGACAACAACCTGGTGGGCGTGGACCTGCCGGGCTGCCGCTACGACCTGCTGGCCCAAGGCCTCGGCGCGCACGGGGAGCGGGTGGAGAACTCCGAGGACCTCGCCGATGCGCTCAAACGCGCGATGGACAACGCGCCCGCCGTGGTCGACGTCGTCGTCTCGCGGGAGGCCAAGTCCGCCGACTACCTCGGTGGCCTGGCCGCGGTGCCGCCGCGCCAGGCGGTCGGGCCGTGGAACGCCGCGGAGTTCGAGCGTTACGGCCAGTCGTGAGGCGATAGGGCCATAATGGCTCGTGGATCCACCATGCAGATCACTGTGACAGCCCGAGGAGTGCGTCGTGAGCATTGATTCGCCGATCGAGACGAGTCCGGCCGACGGTCAGGACGCCAGCTTCTCGGCGCTGAGTGCGCTGCCCCCGCGGGACTCCAACGCCCTGGTCACCTCGGTTCGGGACCGGCTGCGGATGGCCATCGTGCTCGAGGAGATCCCGGCCGGCGTCCGCCTCAACCAGGTCCGGGTGGCCGAACAACTCGGGGTCAGCCGGATGCCGGTGCGCGCCGCGTCGGCCGACCTGGTGGTCGAGGGTCTGCTGGAACCGCTGCCCACCGGCGGGGTCGCGGTGCGCTCGCTGTCGCGGCGCGATGTCGAAGAGGCGTCCAAGGTGCGCGAGGCCCTCGAGGCCCAGGCCGCCCGCGAGGTCGCGCTGGCCCGCCCCGAGGCCGGGCTCAAGGCGATCTTCGCCGTGCTCGACCGCCACGAAGCGCTCGGCGGCGTCAACGACACCCGGGTGCTGCTCGAACTGGACCGGTCCTTCCACTGGGCCGTGCTCGACGCGACCGACAACCCGTACTTCCGGCGGGCCATGGTCCCGATGTGGTCGGTGGTCGAACGCTCGATGGTCGGCGTGCTGCGCAAGGTGCCCGACATGTTCGACCTGGCCTGGAAGCAGCACCGGGAGATCGCCGAGGCGTTGGCCGCCGGGGACGCCGATCTGGCCGAGCAGCGCGCCCGCGACCACATCCGGTACGCGGCCCCCAAGCTGGCCAAGGCCATCGAGGAAACCGAATAGCCCTGGGGCGGTTGCCGCGCTGACGCTGAGCGTTCTACCGCGTCGAAATTGCTGCCATGGTCGTTGTCGCAGCGTCGGCGCAGCCCTGGACGCAATCTCGGTGGGGCGGATGTCACTCTTTTTCAAGGGATTTCGAATCGAGGGCGCTCGACGGGACGACGCGGTGTTTCTGGGCTAGCTTCGAGCCATGGGTATCCCGACGTATGAGCTGAACAATGGTGTGCGCATTCCGGTCCTGGGTTTCGGTGTCTACCAGGCGACACCGGAGCAGACGGTGTCGGCGGTCGGTGCCGCCCTGGAGATCGGCTACCGCCACGTCGACACCGCCGCCGCCTACGGCAACGAGCGGGAGGTCGGCCAGGCGATCGCCGCCGCCGAGGTCGACCGCGACGACATCTTCATCGAAACCAAGGTCTGGATCAGCGATTACGGCTACGACGCGACGTTGCACGCCTTCGACAAGGCGGCCGGCAAGCTCGGTGTCGACCAGATCGACCTGCTGATCCTGCACCATCCGATGCCCGGCGAATTCGACCTGACGATTGCGGCCTATCGGGCGTTGGAGAAGCTCCACGCCGACGGCAGGGTCCGCGCCATCGGCGTCTCGAACTTCGGTCCGGCGCACCTGGACCAGCTGCTGGGCGCGACTGACGTGGTGCCGGCGGTGAACCAGATCGAGCTGCACCCGTACTTCCGGCAGTCGGAGACCGTGGCCCGCGGCGACGAACTCGGCATCCTCACCCAGGCCTGGTCGCCGCTGGGCGGGATCACCACCTACTTCGAGGGCTCGCACACCTCCCCGCTGCAGGATCCCGCGGTGCGAGCCATCGCCGACGCGCACTCCAAGACGCCGGCGCAGGTGCTGCTGCGCTGGCATCTGCAGCAGGGGCGGCAGGTGTTCCCGAAGTCGGTGACGCCGGCCCGGATCGCGGAGAACTTCGAGGTGTTCGACTTCGAGCTCACCGCGGAGCAGCTCGCCGCGATCGACGCGCTGGACACCGGGGTGCGCGGCGGGCCGGAGGCCGAGGTCTTCGCGCGGGAGAACTTCGACTTCGAAATCCCGGAAGCCTGAGCGGTTTACCGCCCCCTACCGGGTCGAAACTGCAGCCTGGGCTGTTCCCGCATCGGCAAAGCAGCCGTGAACGCAATCTCGGGCTCGTAGCCGCGCAGATTTCGAAAACTTAGTCCTGGTGAGTGATCTGGACGAGATTGCCGCAGGTGTCGTCGAGCACGGCCGTGGTCACCGCGCCCATATCGGTGGGTTCCTGGGTGAAGCGCACGCCCAGCCCGCGTAGTCGTTCGAACTCCGTCCGCACGTCGTCGACCGCGAACGAGGTGAACGGGATGCCGTCGGCAACCAACGCGGCCTTGAACGGCTTCACCGCGGGGTGGCCGTCCGGTTCGAGGACGAGTTCGGTGCCGTCGGGATCTTCCGGGGACACCACCGTGATCCAGCGGGCGCCGCCCATCGGAATGTCGTGCTTCGGCTCGAATCCGAGCTTCTCGGTGTAGAACCGGAGCGCCTTGTCCTGGTCGTCAACGAGGATGCTCGCCAGGTTGATTCTCATGATTGTTCCTCCCGCCGGAGTTCTTGAGCCACCGCGCGACGATTGGTTCGAGCGGCGCAGTATCGAGGTAGTGAAACTTGTACCGACCGTCGCGCCTGGTCTCGACGAGCCCCGCATTCTCGAGAACGTCGAGGTGTTGCGAAATCGCTTGGCGTGACGAGTTCAGCCCGTGTTTGGTGGTCAGGCGAGCACAGATCTCGAAGAGGGTCTGCCCGTTGCGGTCGGTCAGTTCGTCGAGGATCGCGCGGCGCGTGGGATCGGCCAAGGCCTTGAAGACGTCGCCCACGCATTCCACGTTAGGCAAGCAGCGACTTGCCTGTCAACGGCTAAACCCCAAGAGCGCTGGGTGGCGATGCGCTTCAACGCGTCGAAACTGCGGCCTGGGCTGTTCCCGCATCGGCAAAGCAGCCGTGGACGCAATCTCGGGCGGACTGCTAGCCGCGCAGCGATGAGGATCCTATGAGCGGCGTTGGCGACGCGCAGTGCGCTGGGGTTCGCCGGTCCCGACGGCCTTCTCGCCCGTCCTTGCGGCGAGCCAGCCTTCGTAGTCCCAGCCTTTCGACTGTTCGCGCGAGCGGGCGAGCGCCGCCGTGCGCCGAAACCGCTCGACGTACTCGCGTATCGCAAGGTTTACGGCCTCGTCCTTGGTGCGCACGCCTGCGATCCGCATGACTGCGGCCAGCGCCTCGTCGTCGAGGTCGATTCGTGTCACCGACATAGGGCCTCCGTAGTGACGAACGGATGTGCCCAACATACGTCGTCCACATCAGGAGGCCGGTCGAACGCGGCGGAACGACGTCCGCGGCACGGAATTGCCACCTACTTCGAGGGGTCGCCAGTGTGTGCCGCTTGAACGTGTCGAAACTGCAGCCTGGGTTGTTCCCGCATCGGTAAAGCAGCCATGGACGCAATCTCGGGCGGACTTCTAGCGGGCGGACTGCTAGCCGAGCACGGCCTCGACGGCATCCGCCGCGGCCACGGCCCCGCCCGCGCTGTCGATCTCGCGCCGCATCCACGCCAGCCTCTCGCGGACCCCGAGGTCGGCGGCCAGCCCGTCGACGGCCTCCCACAGCGCCGCAGCGGAGATCCGCGCCGGGTCCAGCTGCCGGCCGAGCCCGAGTTCGACGAGCCGATCGGCGTTCGCGCGCTGCTCGGCCATCTGCGGCACGGCGACCATCGGCACCTCGTGGGCCAACCCCTCGAGCGCGCCGCCCATCCCGGCGTGGGTGAGGAACACCCGGGCGTGCCGCAGGACCGCAAGCTGCGGAACCTGCTCGTGCACTTCGACATTCGACGGGATAGGGCCGAGGGAGTCGGCAGCTACCGCGTCGCCGACCGCCAGCACCACATGCCAGGGCCGCCCGGCCGCGGACTCGACGATCATCCGGAAGAAGTCGGGCCGATCGTTGTAGCCCGTCCCCAGCGACACCAGTAGCACTGGGTGCGGACCGGGCGGTGTCCAGTCGCCCTGGAATCGCCGGTCGGTCAGCACCGGACCGACGAAGCGGTAGCCGGCGGTGAACGTGTCGCCCGCGGGCTGAAAGCCGCGCGGCACGGTGACGATGCGATCGGCGGCGGTGTCGCCCCGGAAGAAGCGGCCGACATCGCGGATGCCTTCCCGGCGCAGCAGCCGGGCCAGCCGCAGCACCACCAGGATCAGCCGCGGGCTCAGCGGATTCAACTTGGCGTAGCCGCGCATGTTCCAGTGCCGGTTGCTGACGAAGTTCGGCCAGGTCTCCACCGCCGGAACGCCCCAGCGGTGGGCCAGGATCCGGCCCCACCACGCCAGCGGGCCGTCGTGGACCACCAGATCCGGCACGGGCAGACCGCCCAGCGCCGCGACCATGGCCTTGGTCTCGTCGAGCAACAGCGACATGGCGCGCACCAGTTCGGCGCCGTGCATCTGTGGCACGTCGCGGGGCAGGGACTCCCACGTCGAGACCACCGGGACGTAGGAGGCGCCGGTCTCGACGATGCGCGACTCGAATCGGCGGGTCGCGGCATACGAGACGCGGTGCCCGCGGCGCACCAGTTCGGCGGCCAACCCCAGCGTCGGATTCACGTGCCCGGCCCCGAGCGGCGCGAAGAAGGTGATGTTCGCCGGCGTCACGTCCCGCCCGCCGCGCCAACCTCGATGACCCGCAGCACCGCCGCGCCCTCCTCGTCGGAGGCCTCCAGGTCCACCTCGACGTCGAAGCCCCAGTCGTGGTCGCCCGCCGGGTCGTCCAGGATCTGCCGTACCCGCCAGACGTCGGGTCGGCGGTCGAAGATCAGCAGCGCCGGACCTCGGGCGTCGGCGCCGGTGCGCACCTCGTCGTGCTCGGCGAAGTAGTCGTCGCCCGCGTCGGCCCAGCGATCCGCCGTCCACCCGGCGCCGGCGTCGAGTTCGCCGAGCTCGTCCCAGCGCTCGCGGGCGAACAGTTCGACCCGGCGGAACAGCGCATTCCGCACCATCGCGGTGAAGGCTCGCTCGTTGCCGGTCAGCGGCCGCGGCCGGGCCGGTACCGCTACCGGCACGTCGTGCGGCTGATCGGGGCCGGTCAACTGCTCCCACTCGTCGAGCAGGCTCGAATCGACCTGGCGCACAAGCTCACCGAGCCACTCCACGATGTCGGTGAGCTCCTCGGTCCGCGCCGCGGCCGGCACGCCCGAGCGCAACGCCTTGAACGCATCGGACAGGTAGCGCAGCACCGCGCCCTCGGAGCGGGTCAGGCCGTAGACGCTGACATACTCCCGGAAGGTGAAGGCCCGCTCCCACATCTCCCGGACGACGGCCTTCGGCGACAACCGCCCGTCGGCGGCCCACGGGTTGCTCTGCAGATACAGCTCGTAGGTGTGCTGCAGCAGTTCGTCCAGCGGCTTGGGGTAGGTGACGTCGTCGAGGAGTTCGATGCGTTCGTCGTACTCGATGCCGTCGGCCTTCATCTGCGCCACGGCCTCGCCGCGGGCCTTGTTCAACTGCGCGGCCAGGATCTGCCGCGGATCCTCCAGGGTGGCCTCGATTACCGAAACCACGTCCAGCGCATAGGTTTCTGATTCGGGATCGAGCACATCGACGGCGGCCAGGGCGAAGGTGGACAGCGGCTGGTTCAGCGCGAAGCCGGCGGGCAGGTCGACGGTCAGCCGATACCGGCGCCCGTCGGTGTCCGGTTCGTCGAGTCGCTCCATCACCCCGGCCTGCAGCAACGAGCGCGCGATCCCGACGGCCTCCCGGATGAGCTGCAGCTGCCGCTTGCGTGGTTCGTGGTTGTCGGTGAGCAGCCGCCGCATCGCGACGAACGGATCGCCGGGGCGGTCGACGACGTCGAGGATCATCGCCGTCGACACCCGCATGTTGCTGGTCAGCGATTCCGGCGCGGCGTCGATGAGCCGCGTCATGGTAGCTTCACTCCACGGCACCATGCCCTCGGGAACCTTGCGGCGCACCAGCTTTCGACGCTTCTTCGGATCGTCGGCGACCTTCGCGAACTGCTTGAGGTTCTCCACCTCGTGGTCGGGGGCCTGCACGACGACGGTGCCGGCGGTGTCGTAGCCGGCCCGCCCGGCCCGTCCGGCGATCTGGTGGAACTCCCGCGCGCTGAGCAGCCGGGTCCGGGTGCCGTCATACTTCGACAGCGCCGAGAACACCACCGTCCGGATCGGCACGTTGATGCCGACGCCCAGGGTGTCGGTGCCGCAGATGACCTTGAGCAGGCCGGCTTGCGCCAACTGTTCGACCAGCCGCCGGTACTTGGGCAGCATGCCGGCGTGGTGCACCCCGATGCCGTGCCGCACCAGCCGCGACAGCGTGCTGCCGAACGAGGTCGAGAAGCGGAAGGCGCCGATCATCTCGGCGATCGCCTTCTTCTCGTCCTTGGTGCTGACGTTCACGCTCATCAGTGCCTGCGCGCGTTCCAGCGCCGAGGCCTGGGTGAAGTGCACGACGTAGACCGGAGCCTGATTGGTCTCCAGCAGATCGCCGATGGTCTCGTGCATGGGCGTGGTCGCATAGCTGTAGAACAGCGGCACCGGCCGTTGCGCGCCGGCGACCAGGGCCGTCGGGCGGCCGGTGCGACGGGTCAGGTCCTTGCGCAGGAACGTCACGTCGCCCAACGTCGCCGACATCAGCAGGAACTGCGCCCTGGGGAGTTCCAGCAGCGGCACCTGCCAGGCCCAGCCGCGGTCGGGGTCGCCGTAGAAGTGGAACTCGTCCATCACCACCAGGCCGATATCGGCGTCAGCACCCTCGCGCAGCGCGATGTTGGCCAGCACCTCGGCGGTGCACGTGATGATCGGGGCGTCGGAGTTGACCGCGGCGTCGCCGGTGAGCATGCCGACGTTGGCCGCGCCGAACACCTCGCACAGCGCGAAGAACTTCTCGCTGACCAGCGCCTTGATGGGCGCGGTGTAGTAGCTGCGCCGCTCGGTCGCCAGCGCCGCGTACAGCGCGCCGGTGGCCACCAGCGACTTGCCGGAACCGGTCGGGGTGGCCAACACCACGTTCGACCCGCTGACCAGCTCGATCAGCGCCTCCTCCTGCGCCGGATACAGCGTGGTCCCGCTGGCCTCGGCCCACGCGGCGAACGCGGTGAACAACTCGTCGGGGTCGGCGCCGCGGGCGCGCAGGGTCGACAGATCGGTCGGGTCGTCGAGGAGCGGGACGGCGGCGGGCGAGGTCATCTTGGTCACCAGCCTGCCTGATCGGGCTCCGGCTACGGGAGGACGGTCCGCATCAGCATCACGTTGTAGGCCGACCACAGCGACAGGTTGTAGTACAGCTCCTTGCCAGTCGACCAGGGATGCAGGTACGGCGCGTAGATGCCGCCCGGGATCTCCGCCGAGGACGCCAGCCGTTGCTCGGGGCTCCACGGCCCCTGCGGCGCGGGTGCGGTCCGCATGACGACGTCGTTGCTGGCCCCGTTGCAGTACAGCACCAGGTACTGCCCGAGGTGGGTGTTGTACTGCGCCGACATCTCACCCACCGGGCCCGGGATCACCGGGGTGGCGGCGGCCGGATTGTTCGGGACCCACGAGTTGCTGCCGGCGTTCCAGTACTCGTACTTGGTGAGGTCCGGGACCAACTGGGGCGCCACCCGCGCGATGTACGCCGCGCCGGCGCGCCCGTTCGGCGTGCCGAACGAATACAGGTAGGGGTCGCCGGGGCCGGGTTTGAGGAAGGCGCCCATCTGGAAGTTCTCGTGGCCGCCCGAGGGTGGCCGGATGGTGCCCGGGTAGACGCCCCAGTTCTCGCCGTTGTCCTGCGACACCGCGATCGCCGAATAGTTGGTGGACCACGATCCGGGGCTGTCCCAGCTCCGGATGGACATGAAGTTGAGGAATTGCTTTCCGCCGACGGCGATCCCGGCCGTGGGGATCACGCCGGTCTCGTCCTTGGTCCGTCCGATGGTGTTGATGATCTGCTTGGAGATGCCGGGCCGCCACACCGGCGAGCCCGAGTACCTGTTGCCGACGACGCCGTTGGGCACCGCGACCGTGTTGGCCAACGATCCGTCCTGGCTGCGGAACAACACGTTGTAGCGCCACTGCTTGCCCGGGATGTTGCAGTAGCCGTTGGTGTCGCCGAAGGCCATCAGCACCTGGCGGGCGGCGGGATCGCCGTTGTCCCACATGATTCCGAGGTCGGTGCCGGTGACGGCGAACCGCTTGATGGTCTCGTTGGGGCTGTCCGGGCCGGTGACCCAGCCGACGATCGAGGTGCCCGGCGGTGCCGACGGGACCGGTTGGGCCGCCGGTGCCGGCCGCGGCGCGGGTTGCGGGGTGACGGGCTGGACTGGTTGCGCCGCAGCGGGATTCGGTGCCGGCCGCACCGCCGCCTGCTGTTCCACCTGCGCTGACTTGGGGATGAGCGCCTTGAGGATGGCCAGCGGCAGCTGCCCGAGCTTGGGCAGTGGGGCCGATTCGTTGGCGCCGGGCGGCTTGTGCCCGATCGGACGTTGGAACGGGGCCAGCGCCGACGGGCTCGGGATCTGGACGGCCTGCTCGGGCAGGGGCCGCGCCGCGGCGGCCGCGCCGGTGCACGGTTCGGCGCCGGCCATCGGCGCGACGCCGATCGCCACGCACAGGCCGATGACGGCCGAGGTGGCCAGGGCGGTCGATGCGGTGTGCTGACGCGGCGACATGTCGCAACCTCTCGGGGACGGGACGCGGCGAGAACGTCAACAATGGGCTGCTGTGACGCTAGTGATGGATGGTTCGCGTGGGCCCCGTGATGCGGGACCGGTATGGACCCGTGATCGTGTCGAGACGGCCCGTCTTAAGGTGCAACGGTGACCATCAGCTACGACGACTCGCTGCGGGAGCGGTTCCGCGAGCATCTGACCCGCCACGACCGCCGCGTGCTGACCGACCCGACGAAGCGGCACGCGGCAGTGGCCGTGGTGATCGTCGATTCCGACGTCGGCGAGGACCGGGTGGACCCCGTTTCGGTGGACGACTGGAACGCCGGGCGGCCGTTGCCCGACTTCGGTCTGGACGGCCGCATGGTCGGCGTCTCCGGTGGCGCCGCGTTCCTGCTGTGCCGCAGGGCAACGCGGCTGTCCACCCACTCGGCGCAGTGGGCGCTGCCCGGCGGCCGGGTGGACCCGGGGGAGACCGTGCTCGAGGCGGCGCTGCGGGAACTGGACGAAGAGGTGGGCATCCGGCTGGCCGAATCGTCGGTGCTGGGGCTGCTCGACGACTACCCGACGCGCTCCGGTTACGTCATCACCCCGGTGGTGGTCTGGGGCGGCGGGCGGTTGGAACCGCGGCCGGCCCCCGACGAGGTCGTCGCGGCCTACCGGGTGGGGCTGCACAACCTGCAGCGCGACGATTCGCCGCGGTTCGTCAATATCCCGGAGAGTCCACGCCCGGTGGTCCAGGTGCCGCTGGGTAACGACCTGATCCACGCGCCCACCGGGGCGGTGCTGCTGCAGCTGCGCTGGCTGTGCCTGGAAGGCCGCCACGATCCGGTCGCCGACCTCGAACAGCCGGTGTTCGCCTGGAAGTAAAGCGGACTCGCGGGCGCGCTCGTCGCGGTAGCGTGCGACGAATGAAGCTGAACAGGGCCGTTGTTGTCGGCGCCGCGGTGCTGCTCGCGGTGTCGGGTTGTGCCGCACCCACCACCACGGAGCCGGAGGCGCAGGAGCAGCCGACCACCAGCGCACCGGCGCCCGCGCCGGCCGCGAGCCCGCCGTCGAGCACCGGCTTCGCCGACGTGGTCGAGCGGGTCAGTCCCAGTGTGGTGACCGTGCAGTTGCGGGACGGGGTGGGCAGCGGTGTGGTGCTGCGGCCCGATGTCATCGTCACCAACGCGCATGTCGTCGGCAACGCCCGCGAGGTCACGATCGGTTACGCCGACGGCGTGAGCTCGCCCGGGCGGGTGCTGGCCACCGACCAAGTCACCGATCTGGCCGTGGTCCGTACCGAGCGCCGCAATCTGCCGGTGCCGGAGTACCGCGACGAGTTGCCGCGCCCCGGCGACGTCGCGATCGCGATCGGCAGCCCGCTGGGCTTCGAGAACACCGTCACCGCGGGCGTCATCTCCGGTCTGAACCGCAACATCCCGGGCTCGGCCGTGGAGAGTTCGTCGCTGGTGGACCTGATTCAGACCGACGCCTCGATCTCGCCGGGCAACTCCGGCGGCGCGCTGCTGGACGTCGACGGGCGCGTGGTGGGCATCAACGAGGCCTATATTCCGCCCGCCGCCGGGGCGGTGTCGTTGGGTTTCGCGATCCCCACCTCGACGGTGCTGGCCGTGACCGAACAGTTGCTCGACGGCGGTCGCGTCACGCATCCGTATCTGGGGGTCACCACCGGTAGCCTCACCCCGGCCATCCGGGAGCGGCTCGGCGTGCAGGTCAGCGAGGGGGCCCTGGTGCGCGGCGTCGAACCGGGCAGCCCCGCGGCGACCGCGGGGGCCCGGCCCGGAGACGTGATCGTCAGCCTCGCCGAGACGCCGGTGGAAAGCGTCGAGGACCTACTCGGTGCCCTGCGCCGGACCCAACCCGGCCAGCAGCAGCCGATGGTCGTGGTGCGCGGCGGCGAGCGACAGAACCTGACGGTGCGGATCGGCCAGCGCCAGAATTAAGGCCGCACCTCGAAGACGTTGTTGAACGGGGTGTTGGCGGCCAACCGGAACCGGGTGAAACCGGCCTGGGTCACCACGTCCTCGATCCGCGCCGGTCCGGCCTGGGTGCCCAGCGCCAACCCCACGGGCTGCGCCAACGACGACGGCGTGCACAGCAGGGTGGAGAAGCCGTAGTAGGCCCGGCCGATCTGATGCAGGTTGTCCTCCACCCGGTCGCCGGCCGCCGGTTCGACGATCATCCACGTCCCGTCGTCGGCGATGATCTCGCGCACCCGCCGGGCGGCCCCCACGGGATCGCCCATGTCGTGCAGGCAGTCGAACATGGTCACCAGGTCGAAGGGGCCGCCGGTGACCGCGCCTCCGTCGGTGGCCTCGAAGGTGATCCGGGCCGTCGGCGCCGCCTCGGCGGCGCGGCGTCGCGCCGTGTCGATGGATTCCGCGTGGTAGTCCACCCCGACGAACGTCGAGCGCGGAAACGCTTGCGCCATCAGGATGGTCGACGACCCGTGACCGCAACCGATGTCGGCGACCGCGGCGCCGGACTCGAGCCGGGACACCACCCCGGTCAGGGCCGGCAGCCAGTCGCCGATCAGGTGGGCGTTGTAGGTGGGACGGAAGAATCGCTCGCAGCCGACGTGGACATCGGGGCCGTGGTCGCCCCAGGCGAAACCGGCACCGGTGCGGGCGGCGTCGATGATCTGGTCCGCATCGCTGACGGTCCCGTGCGCGATCTGGAACAGTCCGCCGACGAAGGCGGGACTGGTCTCGTCGGTCAGGGCCACGGCCTGTTCCGGCGGCAGGTGGTAACGCCCGGTCTCCGGATCGTAGGCGACGAACGATCCGGCGGCCTGGGCGTTGAGCCATTCCCGGGCGTAGTGCTCCTCGGTATCGGTGCGCTGGGCGAGTTCGGCGGCGGTGCTGGCACCGTGCTCGGCCAGGCATCGGAAGTAGCCGAGCCGATCACCCATCACCACCAGCGCGCAGTTCAGCGCCGCTCCCGCTTCCTCGACGGCGCGGAACACGAACGCCATCAGCTTGTCGGGATCGACCTCCGCGGTGTCCTCTTTCACGGTCATCGGAACTTCCCCCTTTCGATCGCCGACGCCCCCACGCCGGCACCAATCCATCGTGTGCCCCGGCCGGGGGTGTGCGCAATGGGGCATCCGCCTCAGCGCGAACTAGGCTTTGGGCGGTCCGAGCGAAGGAAGTCCATGTTCATCGTTGTTCTCTGCACGATCCTCGGGCTGATGCACCTCTACCTGTGGAAACGGCTGGTCAAGGACACCACCGCGCCGGGGCGCACGCGTCGGGTGCTCACCGTGCTGCTGATTGCGCTCGCGGTGCTGTTGGCCGCGACGCTGATCGGCCCGCGGGCGCTCGGGCTGCGCGAATCGGCGTGGTTGGCGTGGCCGGGGTATTTCTGGTTCGGGCTGTTGGCCTACCTGTTCCTGACGCTGCTGGTGCTGGAACCGGTGCGGCTGCTGCTGTGGCGTTGGGTGCGGCGCACCCGGCCGGCTCCGGAGGAGGCCGCGGCACCCGAGGAGCCGAGCACCGACCCGGAGTCGAGCACCGACCCGGAGCCCTCGGGCATCAACCGCCGGCTGTTCCTGGCGCGCACCAGTGCGGTGGCCGCCGGGGTCGCGTCGGTGGGACTGGTCGGCGTCGGCGCCGCCAATGCCCTGGGGCCGCCGGATCTGCTGCGGGTGCCGGTGCGCCTGGGCCGGCTGGACCCGGCGTTCAACGGGTTTCGGATCGCGGTGGTCTCCGACATCCACCTGGGACCGCTGGCCGGCCGCCGGCACACCGAGCGGATTGTCCGGATGATCAACGAGTCCGAACCGGATCTGATCGCCGTGGTCGGCGACATCGTCGACGGGACCGTCGCCGAACTCGGCGCGGCCGCGGAACCGTTGCGGGACTTGGTGTCCAAGGACGGCACGTTCTTCGTCACCGGCAATCACGAGTACTTCGTCGAGGACACCCTGGACTGGCTGCACGAGCTGGAACGGCTGGGCCTGGCCCCGCTGCGCAACGAGCACACCGCGATCCGCCGCGGGGCCGCCACCTTCGACCTGGCCGGCGTCAACGACATCGCGGGGGAGACGAAGTCCGACGGCCCGGACTTCGAGCGGGCACTGGCCGGGGTCGACCCGTCGGGGCCGACGATTCTGCTTGCGCACCAACCGATCATGGTCGCCGAGGCCGCCGAACGCGGCGTCGACCTGCAGCTGTCCGGGCACACGCACGGCGGGCAGATGTGGCCGTTCCACTACGTCGTCGCCGGCGTGCAGCCGTCGCTGGCCGGGCTCTCGACGGTCGACGACACCCAGCTGTACGTCTCGCGCGGCGCGGGGTTCTGGGGTCCGCCGGTGCGCATCGGCGCGCGGCCCGACATCTCGGTGCTGACGCTCGAGAGCGGGAGCTGAGCGACTGCTATCCGGCCCCGGCGAGCTCGGTCTGCAGCGAGGCGCACAGCCGCTCCCGGTGATACCGGGCGTCCCCGGACAACACCGAGTTCACCCGCGCGCGCCGCAGGTAGAGATGCAGATCGTGCTCCCAGGTGAAGCCGATCCCGCCGTGCAACTGCAGCGCGTGACCGGCCACCCGGTTGACGGCATCGGACACGTAGGCCTTGGCGATGCCGGCCGCCCGCTCGGTGTCGTGGTGCGCGCTGTCGAGGGTCATGGCGGCGAAGTAGGTCGCCGCGGTGCTGGCCTGCACCCACATCCGCATCTCGGCGCACTTGTGCTTGACCGCCTGGAAGCTGCCGACCGGCCGGCCGAACTGCTCGCGCTCCTTGACGTAGCCCACCGTCATGTCGAGCAGTCGTTGGCCGATGCCGACGAGTTCGGCGCAGGTGAGCACCGTGCTGAGCTGCATGGTGCGGGCCAACGACCGCTGCGCCGAATCTCCTTGCGCCAGTAGCGCCGCCGCGTCGACCTTGACCTGCTCCAGCGTGACGTCGCAGTAACTGCGGGTCACGTCGAGGGTCTGTTGGCGGGCGATCCGCACGCCGTCGGCGTCGGTGGACACCAGGAAGCGGGCCGGGGCGCCGTCCAACAGGGCATCGACGAGCAACAATTGCGCGCTGTCGGCGTCCTGCACCGAGGCCTTGGCGCCCTCCAGTAGGTAGCCGCCCGCGTGCGGGCGCGCCACCGTGGTGATGCCGGCGGGGCCCCAGGGCCGGCCGAACTCCGCGACGGCCCACGACGCGACCAGGCTGCCCTCGCAAATCGCTTGCAGCAGTTTGGCTTTCTGCTCGTTGTCGGAGTGACCGAGCGCATCGGCGACCAGCGCGGTCGGGATCAGCGGCGTGCTCGCCAGGCTGCGTCCCAGTTCGACTGCGACCAGTGCCAGGTCGATGCTCTGCTGGCCCAGGCCGCCGTCGGCCTCGGCGACGGCCAACGCGGGCCAGCCGAGTTCGACGCCGTGGCGCCACAATGCGGTGTCGAAACCGTCGGGCGCGTCAATAAGGTCTCGGGTCCCGGCGATCGAGGACTTGGCGGCCAGCAGCGACCGGGTCGAATCGACGAGGCCCTTCTGTTCGTCGGTGAGCGCGAAGTCCACGGGCTGCTCCTTGCTGAGGTCGACGGTGGCGTCTCGGGGATTGCAAAACGCTCCACAAAGATACAGGATACTGATTAAGCTAAATTTGGGTCGGTCGACAACGCTGGGGAGAGCTTTCGTGCAACTCGGGCAGGACACGGAACTGAACGAAGTGCGACGTCGGGTCCGGGATCTGGCGGCGCAGCAGGCGCCGCCGCGAAACCCGCGGACCGGCGTCCGGGCACCGGAGGCCGACGAGGTCCCCGCGCTGCGGGAGTGGACGCGACGGCTGTTCGAGGAACAGTTGCTCGGCGTGCACTGGCCCGTCGAGTACGGCGGCCTGACCGACCCGCACCCGCTGTTCGAATCCGCGGTCACCGACGAGTTGATCCGGGTCGGGGCGGCCGGCCCGGTCGGCGGCGGCCTGCTCGCGGCGGCGGCCGTCATCGCCTCCGGCACCGCGGAGCAGAAGGACTTCTTCCTGCCCCGGATCCGCTCCGGTGAACACATCTGGTGCCAGTTGTTCAGCGAACCCGACGCGGGCAGTGACCTCGCGGGCCTGCGGACCCGGGCGCGCCGCGACGGCGACGATTTCGTGGTCGACGGGCAGAAGGTGTGGACCACCAACGGGCAGTACGCGGACTGGGGATACCTGCTGGCCCGCACCGACCCCGACGCACCGAAACACGCCGGTATCACGGCGTTTGCGCTCGATATGACGACACCGGGGGTGTCGGTGCGCCCGCTGCGCGAGATCACCGGCACCGCGGACTTCAACGAGGTGTTCCTGGACGAGGTCCGGATCCCGGCCTCTCGGGTCATCGGCGAGGTCAACCAGGGCTGGGCGGTGACCACCACCAGCCTGGCCCTCGAGCGATCGAGCGCGGGCAGTGGCGCCTCCCTGTTCGGCGCGCTGGACCGGCTGGCCCGGCTGGCCGGCGAGGTCACGCTCGACGGCGGCCCGGCGATCGACCGCCATGACGTGCGCCAAGCCATCGGCGGATTCGTCGCCGATGTCCATGTCAATTCCCTGGTCTCGGCGTTCGGCGACAGCCGGGCGCTACACGGTGAGGCCGACGCCGGCGACGCCCCGGTGTCCAAGATCCTGTTCAGCGAGATCAACCTGGCGCTGCACGAGTACGGCCTGGAACTGCAGGGCCACGACGGGGTCCGGGTGGAGGGCGACCCGCACGTCCAGGATCTGGGCTGGTGGCAGGACGCCTTCCTGTACGCCCGCGCGTTCACCATCGCCGGCGGCACCAACGAGGTGCTGCGCAACGTGATCGCCGAACGCGCGCTGGGGCTGCCTCGTTGAAGGCAGGTGACTTTCGGTGGCCGGCAGCGACCGGCACCGACAACCGTTTCGAAGTGGAGGAGACCTGATGCCATTACAGGACTGGATGAAGATCATCTCGGTCGATGACCACGTCATCGAACATCCGCAGGTGTGGCAGGACCGGCTGCCCGAGGCGCACCGCGCCGAGGGGCCGCAGATCATCGAAACCGCCGAGGGCCACCACGTCTGGCGCTACGAGGGGCAGCTCTACCCGCAGATCGGGCTCAACGCCGTCGCGGGCAAGCCGCCCTCGGAGTACGGCATGGAACCGGTCCGCTATGACCAGATGATCCCCGGCTGCTACGACCCGGTGGAACGGATCAAGGACATGGACATCGACGGTGTGCACGGCGCGCTGTCCTTCCCGTCCTTCCCCGGGTTCGGCGGCGGGGTTTTCCAGCGCGCGAAGGACAAGGAACTCGCCCTCGAATGCGTGCGGGCGTGGAACGACTTCCAGGTCGACGAGTGGTGCGCCAGCGCCCCGGATCGGTTGATCCCCTTGGGTATTCTGCCGACCTGGGATCCGCAGTTGGCGGCCACCGAGGTGGAACGGCTGGCCCAGATCGGCACCAAGGCGGTGTCCTTCCCGGACAGCCCGGTACCGCTGGGCCTGCCGTCGTTCCACCATCCGACGCACTGGGAGGTGCTCTGGGATGCGCTGGAGGCCGCCGACATGCCGGTGTGCCTGCACTTCGGGGCCGGCGGGTACGTGCCCGGCTTCTCGTTCCAGAATCCCTCGCCCACCGACATGGCGCCGTTCGCCGTGGCCATCGCGACGTTCTCCACGAACCTGATGTGGAGCACCGCCGACCTGGTGTTCTCGGGGATGCTGCAACGCCATCCGAACCTGAAGTTCATGCTGTCCGAGGGCGGCATCGGGTGGATCCCGTACCTGCTGGAACGCCTGGACTACACCTGGGAACGGCATCGGTGGTACCAGGACATCAGCCGCACCGACCGGCCCTCGGACCTGTTCCGCAAGCACTTCTGGGGTTGCTTCATCGACGACGTGCACGGGGTGAACTCGCGAGATCAGATCGGCATCGAGAACATCCTGGTCGAGGTGGACTATCCGCACTCGGACTCCAACTGGCCCAACAGTCGCAAGCGGATCGCCGAGAATCTCCTCGAGGTCAACGACCGCGACGTGCACCGCATCGTCGAACTCAACGCCCGGGAACTGCTGCGCTTCGACGGCGGTCGGTAATGGTCGACGGGTCGCAGCGCGCCGATGAAACCGGCCCGGCGGATGCGGAATCCGTTGTCGCCCGCCCGGATACCGACGACTACGACCTGTTGACCTTCGGCGAGGTCGCGGCCCGGATCGCCGAGGAACTTGCCGAACTCACCGCCGAGCTGGACCGCACGCGCGCCGAACCGAGTCCGGATCCGGAGCGCGTGCGGGCGTTGGAGGAGCGCATCGCGCTGCTGCGGTCCAGCGGGGACCGCTACCGCCGGGAAGAACACACCGAGGAGTTCTTCAAGCGCCGATTCGGCTCGGTCGACATCCCGCCGGCCGATCAGCGGCCGCAATGGCGCTGAGCGCCAGGGGAAACCAGATGCAGGGACGCGGAGGTCAAGGGTGACAACGCAGCAGCCCCCGTCGCCGGTCGGTGACATCACCGAATGGACCCGCGGCTACGTCCGTCGTCACCCGCTGGCCTCGCTGGAGACGGTCGGCAGCCAGACCATGCTCGGCCTGCGGGCGCTGCAGTATCTCGTCGTCGACATCGTCAAGTGGCGGTTCCCGTTCGAGGAGTTCGTCCGGCAGGCCGCGTTCATGGCCTCGACGGCGATGCTGCCCACCATGTGCGTGGCCATCCCCATCGGTGTCACCCTGCAGATCCAGTTCGCGCTGCTGGCCGGCCAAGTGGGCGCGACATCGCTGGCCGGGGCGGCCAGCGGTCTCGCGGTCATCAAACAGGGCGCGCCGTTGGTCGCGGCGCTGCTGATGGCCGCGGCGGTGGGCTCGGCCATCTGCGCGGACCTCGGGTCGCGCACCATCCGGGAAGAAGTCGACGCCCTTGAGGTGCTGGGCATCTCGGCCATCCGGCGGCTGGTGGTGCCGCGCTTGGCTGCCGCGATTCTGGTGGGGCTGGGCCTGACCGGGCTGGTCTGCTTCATCGGGTTCCTGGCCGGCTACCTGTTCAACACGTTCGTGCAGAGCGGGGCGCCCGGCAGCTTCGTCATGACCTTCGCGTCCTTCGCGACCGTGGGCGACCTGGTGCTCACGCTGATCAAGTCGGTGGTCTTCGCCGCGATCGTCGCGATCGTCGCCTGCGACAAGGGCCTGAGCACCAAGGGCGGCCCGGCCGGCGTGGCCAACTCGGTCAACGCCACCGTCGTCGCCTCGATCCTGCTGCTGATGATCACCAACGTCGTCTTCACCCAGATGTATGTCCTGCTGTTCCCGAAGGCGGCCCTGTAGTGGCGGCAACCTACTACCCCAGGGGCGTTCGGCCGCTGGTGGTCGCGATGACGACGGTGGCCGGCCTCGGGGTCCGGCTCGGTCATCTGCTGACGTTCTTCGGTCACGCCGTCGCGGCGATCCCGGTGGCGCTGACCCGTTACCGCAAGGCGTTCCTGGCGATCCTGTCCGACGTCACCTGGGGTAACGGCTCCATCGTCGTCGGCGGTGGCACCGCCGGGGTGATCATCGTGCTGGGCGCCACCGCGGGGGCCATCGTCGGTATCGAGGGCTATCAGGCGCTGCACCTGCTCGGCATGGAACCCGCCGCCGGTCTGCTGTCGTCCACGGTGTCCACCCGGGAGCTGGCCCCGATCATGGCCGCGTTGGCGTTCGCCGCGCAGGCCGGTTGCCGGTTCACCGCGCAGCTGGGGTCGATGCGGATCTCCGAGGAGGTCGACGCCATCGAATCGCTGGCCATCCGCCCGATCCCGTATCTGGTGACCACCCGGCTGCTGGCCTCGGTGGTGGCCATCATCCCGCTGTATGTCCTGTGCCTGGTGGTCAACTACGCCGCCGTGCAGACCATCGTGACGTTCGCGGGCGGCGTCTCCGCCGGCTCGTTCGACCACTACTTCCGGCTGGTGCTGACCGGATCCGACATCGTCTATTCGGTGATCAAGGCCGTGGTGTTCGTCACCATCACCTCGACCATCCAGTGCTATTACGGCTACTTCGCCACCGGCGGCCCGCAGGGCGTCGGTATCGCGGCCGGGCGGGCCATGCGGGCCAGCATCTCGGTGATGATCATCGCGAATCTTCTTCTCACCATCGGGCTGTGGGGAATCGGCTCCGGCGCAAGGTTGGGCGGCTGATGACACAGCAGCTGGAGTCGGCGTCCCGACAAGTCTCCGAGAGCCGGTTGTTGCTGCGCGGGATCGCGCTGCTGCTCGGCGCGTTGCTGCTCTCCGCCGCCGCCATCGCCAAGTCGGAGGGCTTCTTCGCCAACCGCGTCGAGGTCTTCGCGCTGCTGAACAACGTGGGCGACGGCCTCCCCTCCGGGTCGGATGTGAAGTTCCGTGGCGCGCTGGTGGGCACCGTCGAGGGGGTGCGCCCCGCCTCGCAGGACCGCCCGAACGAGATCCTGCTGAGCCTCGACCCGCACTTCGCCGACGCCATCCCGGCCACCGTGACCGCGCGGGTGGTGCCCAGCAACGTGTTCGCGGTGTCGTCGATCCAGTTGGTCGACAACGGACCCGGGCCGGCGCTGCGATCCGGCGCCGAGATCCGGCAGGACGACAGCCTGGCCACCGTGCAGTTCCAGACCGCGCTGACCAAGCTGCGCGACGTGATGGGGGCGATCGGGCGGCCCGGATCCCGCGACAACGTGGGGGTGCTCGCCGCGGTGGCCGAGGCGACCAGCGGGCGCGGCGACGAGCTGTCGCACGCCGGCGCCGGGGCCAATCGCCTGGTCCGCGAACTCAACGCCATCATCGCCGACGACGGGTCCGAGCCGGCGCTGCAGACCCTGACCGAGGCGCTGCAGGGTCTGCAGACCGCCGCGCCCGACCTGCTCGAGGCCGTGCACCGGGCCGCGGTGCCCATGCGCACCGTCGCCGAACAGCGCGAGGAACTGATGAGCTTCCTGTCGGCGGGGCACAGCACCTTCGGCACCGTCGGGGAGGCCTTCGAGAACAACACCGACCGCATGATCGTCATCACCACGCAGATGACCCCGGTGCTCGGGGTCCTGGCCGACGGCGGAAAGGAGTTCGCGCCCATGGTCACCCGGATCAAGGACGTCACCGACCGCTTCTTCACGCACGTGTGGAAGCCGGACCGCAACGTGGCCGTGGGCAAGTTCCTGTTGGTCATCACCCCGAACAAGATGTACACCCGGCAGGACTGCCCGCGCTACGGCGAGCTGGAGGGTCCGAGCTGCCACACCGCACCGCTGACCGCCGATCCGCCGGTGCTCCCGCGCAACCTGCAGCCCGGCAATTATCCGTTGGCCCCGCAGATGTCGGGCGGCAACGTCGGATCGGTGGGCAGCCCGCAGGAGCGCGCCCAGCTCAGCGAGATCCTCGGTCCCGAACCCAACCCGGCCTCCGAACTGCTGCTCGGGCCGGTCGTGCGGGGCACCACCGTGCAGATCGTGCCGGACCCCGAGGCGCCGGCACCGGGACCCGCGACGCCGCCGGGCCCGCTGCCGGCTGAGGCACCCGCGCCGGGGGTGGGCCCATGAGGAGCTACCGGCGTCCGCTGATCGGGCTCTGCATCTTCGTCGTCGTCTGCTTCGCCCTGGTCTGGACGGTGTTCGTGACGTTGCAACGCAACGTCGACGGCGCGACCAAGAACTACGCGGCGGTGTTCACCGACGTCATGGGGATCAAGGTCGGCGACGAGGTGCGCATGGCGGGGGTCAAGGTGGGACGCGTCGACGCGATCAGCCTGGTCGACGAGGGCGGGGCCCGGGTGGACTTCCAGGTCCAGTCCGATCAGGTGCTCTACGGAAACACCAAGGCGTCCATCGACTATCAGAACATCATCGGCCAGCGCTACCTGGGCCTGGCGCTCGGGGAGTTCGGGGATCCGCGGGTGCTGCCCGCCGGTGCGGTGATCCCCGTCGAGCGCACCGAGCCGTCGTTCGACATCTCCAACCTGCTCAACGGTTTCGAACCGCTGTTCGCGCTGCTGAATCCGGATCAGGTCGACAACCTCACCACCGCCGTCATGCGGGCGATGCAGGGTGATGCCGGCGCGGTCACCACCCTGATCGCCGAGACCACCCGAATGGCCGAGGAATACTCGGGCACCGATCAGATCCTGGACGGCGTTCTGACACACCTGAATTCGGTCCTGGGGTCGGTGGCCGACCGCAGCGGTGACGTGGACGCCACGATCGCGTCCACCAAAGCGCTGTTCGGCGGCCTGGCCGCGCGGCGCGCCGAGTTCGTCGATTCACTGGACCAGTCCTCGATCGTGGCGCAGCGGTTGGCCAACGTGATCACCGACGTGCAGCCCGACCTGCAGCAGTGGCTGGACCGCGAACCGGGCTTCGCCCAACACTTCATGGCCGACAAACAGGCGTTCGCCTACATGGGGTTCAACACTCCGCTGATGCTGAAGGGGTTGGCCAGGATGAGCCAGGGCGGGTCCTACCTCGACGTGTACGCGTGCGACCTGACGGTCAGCCAGTTCCCCCGCATCGACAGCCTGATCGCCGCGATCGTGGAGAACGCGACCCCGGCCGGTGTGCCCCAACACAGTGCGAAGTGCCGGTGATCGCGCGATGACCTCGATGCGGGAAGTGCTGCGCCGGCCGATCGAATCGCACGGCAAGCTGCGCCTCGGCGTGATCGCGGTGGCGGTGATCGCGCTGGTCCTGGGCGGGGCGCTGGGACTGGGGCGGCTGGGGCTGGGCAAGACCGAGTACGTCGCGGAGTTCGCGCAAGCCGCGGGCCTCAGCGCCGGCGACCAGGTGACCGTGGCGGGCGTGTGGGTCGGCGCGGTGAAGAGCATGCGACTCGACGGCGACCACGTGCGGGTGACGATGGAGGTCGACCGGGAGCTGCACCTCGGGGCGGACACCCGCGCGGCCATCAAACTCACCACCCTGCTGGGGGCGCGCTACGTCGACCTGCAGCCGGCCCGCGCCGGGGAGCTGTCCGAGGACCGAATCCCGTTGGCCAACACCGAGGTCCCCTACGACCTGCAGACCGCGCTGCGCGACGCCACCGTCACGTTCGAGGACGTCGATGCCCAACGGATCGCCGATTCGATGACGGCGCTGTCGACGCAGCTGCAGGGGACCCCCGAGGTTCTGCCGGCCGCGCTCGACAACGTCGAACACCTGTCGTCGGTGCTGACGTCCCGGCGCGACGAGATCGGCGATCTGCTGCGAAGCACGCAGCGGGTGACCGAACTGCTGGGCAACCAACAACAGAGCCTCGGTTTGCTGGTGCACCAGGGCCACGCCGTGTTGACCGACCTCGCGGCCCGGCGCGAGATGGTCGTGCGGTTGTTCGATGCCACCACCAAGCTGGTGAACCAACTGCAGCCCGTGCTGATCGGGAGCCGGGGCCAGATCGACGAGCTGCTGGCCAACCTCGAGGGCATGCTGTCCTCGGTCGGTCGCAACGACGAGCTGTTCCGAAACACGCTGCAGATCCTGCCGGTTCCGGTCCGCAACTTCGCCAACGCGACCGGGAGCGGCAACGAGTTCGACTTCACCTCCTCCGGTGGAACCATGATCGATTCCTGGATGTGCGCCATCAGCGGCCGAGCCCAACAGTTCAACCTGCCCAACTACTTCGAGGACTGTGCATGAGCGGTCGAGACTGCCGACGGGCGAGGACCAGCGTGCCGGTCAAGCTGTTGGTCATCCTGGCCATGGCGCTGACCGCCTGCGGCTGTTCGAGCGGTCCGCTGAGCCTAGACCGCGGCATGACCATCACCGCCCAGTTCGACAACGCCAGCGGGCTTTACGAGGGCAACGCCGTCGCGATCCTCGGCATGCCGGTGGGGAAGGTGACGAAGATCGCCCCGCGCGGCGACTACGTCGAGGTGACGATGCACATCAACTCCGGCGTGAAGATCCCGGCCGACGCGCAGGCGGTCACCCTGTCGACCTCCATCCTGACCGACCGCCACATCGAGTTCACCCCGGTGTACCGGGACGGGCCGACACTGGCCGACAACGACAGCCTGAGCCTGGCGCGCACCCGCACCCCCGTCGAGTTCGACCGGGTGCTGGCCATGATCGACGAGCTCGCGGTCAAGATGCAGGGCGACGGTCAGGGCGGTGGTCCCATCGCCGATCTGGTGGCCGTCAGCGCGGCGATGACCGGCGGCAACGGGCCCAAGATCCGCTCGGCGCTCGGCGAGCTGTCGACGGCGCTCGAACTCAGCAAGGAGCGCGGCGCGCCGACCCGGGATGCGCTGACCACCATCGTCACCAACCTGGAGAGCCTGTCCACCGCGGCCACCGAGAACGACCAGACCATCCGGGAATTGGGGACGGCGATCCGGCAGCTCAGTGCCGTGGTGGCCGATGAGCAGCTGGGCACCGGTTCCACGGGTGCCCAGGTCAACCAGGTGCTGGCGGGGACCGCCGACCTGCTCGAGGTCAACCGGGACACGCTGAAGTCGACGGTGGCCAACACCGAGATCGTCACCCGGGCGCTGGCCGAATACCACCGCGAGCTCGGCGAGGTGCTGGACCTGGCGCCGATGGTGCTGGACAACGTCTACAACATGATCGACCACGAAAAGGACGCCATCCGGGCACATCCCACCCTGGACAAGGTCGAGCTCAACGGCCAGGCCACCAAGGAGCTGTGCAACCTGCTCGGGATGCGTCAATTGGGTTGCGCCACCGGCACCATCACCGATTTCGGCCCCGACTTCGGGGTGACCAGCATGCTCGAGGGATTGGCGGGACTGGGATCATGACCAACGCTTCGCCGGCCCGGATGAGCCGGACCCTGCGGTCCGTGATCGCCGCGGCCGCCGCGGCGACCCTGCTGACCTCCTGCTCGATGGGACTGGACCGGGTGCCGTTGCCGGCCCCGTCGGCCGGCGCCACGACCTACCCGATCACCGCCACCTTCGCCGATGCGCTGAACCTGCCGGCCAAGGCCAAGGTGCGGATGGCCGGCGCCGACGTCGGCGAGGTCGAGTCCATGACCGCCCGCGACTACACGGCGGTGGTGACCATGCGGATCGCCTCGAACGTGGAGATTCCGGCCGGCACCAGGGCCGAACTGCGCTCGGCCACACCGCTCGGGGATGTGTTCGTCTCGCTGATCCCGCCGCCGGACCCGGACTTCGGCGCCGCACCGCTACCGCCGGAGGCCATGATCCCGTTGCCGTCCACCGCGTCGGCGGCCTCCGTCGAGGAGGTGCTGAGCACTGCGGCGCTGTTGGTCAACGGCGGCGCGGTCCGCAACCTCACCAAGGTGATCAACGGGATGGGCGCCGCCGTCGGCGGCAAGGGCGAGGACCTGCAGCAGTTCCTCGACGAATCGACCCGATTGGTCCGCAGCCTGTCGGCGCGCTCGGCGCCCATCAAGCGCGCGTTGACGCAGACCGGTGAGGTCGCCGAGACGTTGTCGGCCCGCCAGGACGCCATCAACGAGGCGATCTCGGCGGCCGGCCCCGCCCTGGGCAGCCTCGCCGGCAGCGCGGACAGCATCGTGGACCTGGCCGCACAGCTGAACCGAATCACCCTGCAGCTGGCCAAGTTCCCGTCGATCCGCGGGGAGGACTCCCGCAGCATGATGGCGGACATGAACCGGCTCTCCGAGGCGTTGAACGCGGCCTCGACGGCCCCGGGCGCCTCGCTCGCGACGTTCAACTCGCTCTTCGGTCCCATCCTCAAGCTGACCAACTCGACCTCCTCGCACGTCTCGATCGACCTGGCCGACATGGCCGTCGGGGCGTTCGCCGATCCGTACCATCCCGCCGACCCGGGCAGCCGGGGTCCCACGCGCGAGGACTTCCGCAACATGGTGGGCAGCATCACCTACGAACTGATCAAGGTCCGCGACAAGTTCTGGGGCGCACCGACACCGCCGCCCGGCAACGTGCCGCCGCCGAACCTCATCGGCCCCGCCCCCGGCGCGCTGACCCCGGCACCGCCCCGGCCCGCCGCCCCGGGAGGCACGCCGTGATCGCGCGGCTGCTGGCCGGCCTTCGGTACGCGCGGGAGCGCAGGCTCGGCCTGTCCGCGTGCGCGCTGGCGGTGATGCTGGTGATCGGGGTGGTCTACCTGCTGTTCGGCACCCTGAAGATCAACCCGGGCGCCTCGGAGAAGCTGGTGCGCGTGCACCTCGCGGAAACCGGCGGGCTGCTGCCGGGCCAGGACGTCACCCTGCGCGGCGTGGCGGTGGGCCGGGTGCAGTCGATCGACCTGACCGACGATGGGGTGCTGGCCGTGGCGGCGCTGAAGCCCGATGCGCAGATCCCGGCCGACAGCGCGGTGCGGGTCTCGGCGTTGTCGCCGGCCGGTGAGCAATACCTGGACTTCCGGGCCACCAGCAACGCCGGGCCCTACCTGGTCGACGGCAGCGTGATCGACCGCGACCGGACCCAGACCCCGGTGACGCTGGCCCAGCTGCTGGGCAACCTCGACGGCACCCTCGAACAGATCGACCCCGACAAGCTCTCCGCGGTGCTCGACGAACTGCGGGTGGGCCCGGAAGGGGCGCACAAGCTGGCGGCCATCCTCGACGGCGGCGCGCTGCTGGTGTCCACCCTGGACTCGGTGCTGCCCGAGACGGTGAGCCTGGTCAACACCAGCAAGGTGATGCTCTCGACGGTCCGCGACGTCAGCCCCGGCCTCGCGTCGACCTCGTCGGACCTGTCGTCGATCCTCGGCGGTGTGCAGCGGATGGACGGGGGCTACCGCACCCTGCTCGACCGCGGCCCGCGGACCATGGGATCACTGGACGACCTGATCGCCGACAACTCGCCGACCATGGTGCAACTGCTGGGCAACCTGACCACCGTGTCGCAGCTGACGTATCTGCGGGTCCCCGCGCTGAACGAGTTCTTCTTCCCCGAGTATCGCGCCGGTTCGGCGCTCGAGGCGCTGGGGTCGACGTTCCGGGACGGCGGCGTGTGGGGTGCGGTCAGCCTGTACCAACGCTATTCGTGTGACTACAACCTGCCGCACGCCCCGCCGTCGGTCGCCGACCATCCGGAACCGTACCTCTACACCTACTGCCCCAACCCGGACCCCAAGTACCTGGTGCGCGGTGCCCGCAACGCCCCGCGGCCGCCGGGGGTCGAGGCCGGGCCGCCCCCGGACCACGATCCGCTGCGGCGTGCCGATCCCACCCCGAAGGGCCCCTACACCATCGACCTGCCCTACGCGGGCCCCGTCCTGCCGGTACCGCCGCCGCCGAGCGGACCGTGATGAGCACGCCGACACCCCGTGAGGTAGAAATGATCAAGTCCCAGAGCATGTTTCGGACAACCGGCATGGCCGCGCTGGTCATCGCCATGGTGACCGCAATGCTCGGGTTCGGGCCCGCGCAGCCGGCGCGCGCCGACACCGTGTCCAACGGCGTCGCCTATACGGTGGTGCCCGACGTGCGCTCGGGGATGAGCCCGAACGGAATCGGCACCTGGACGGTGAACTACGAGAAGGTCGCCGGCGGCGATCCGGCGGTCACCGACGCGATCAACAGGATCCTCGACGACGAGGCGGACGGCCACGTCTGGCTGTACGCCGCCAGCGCCAGCAAGACCTCGCCGTGGACGTTCCACGCCCAGGGCCGCCTGCAGTTCCGGCCGATCATCATCTCGGCGCTGTTCACCGGGCAGTACGACGCGACCGAACTGCCGAACATGCCGGTGGACACCGTCGCGACCCGGGTCTTCGACTCCCGCAGCGGGATCCAGATCGTCTGGGCGAATCTATTCGTTGACGAACGAGCGGGCCTGGCGCGGCTCTCGGAGCTGACGAAGCAGATCCTGCCGGCCAGCTATCCGGAACCGCCGCTGGGCGGCTGGGCCGAATACGGGCCCTCCATGGCCCCGCTGAAGCGCAACTTCCGATTCTGGCTGCCGACCGATGCGGGCATCGAGATGCACTTCCCGGCCGGGCAATTCGGCCGCACCCCGCGGGTGATGACGGTGCCGTGGTCGGCGGTGACGGATCTGATCAGGCCGGAGTTCGCGGCGATCACCAGTTGACGATCACCAGTTGACGATCACCAGTTGACGACGTCGTCGGGACCGCCGGGGTTGCACCCGGAGTTGACCAACATCGTGTTGGTGACCACTTCCCGCCAAGGCTCCAGGTTCCAGGTGCCCACCTTGCCCGGGTTGGTGAAAGTGGCCAGCTGCCAATGGCAGAAGAACTGCCGCTGCATGGTGAGCGTGTTCGCCTCGGGGGCGTGCTGGAGCAACTCGGCCCACGCGTCGTAGCTCTGGGCGCCGTTGGTGAACACCCCGGCCGCCGACCAACCCCAAGGCGTGGGAAAGATGCGCAGGGTGGCGCGCTCTCCGTGGTACTCCCACGCCACCCGTTCGATGTAGTTCGGCGCGTGCGGCGGCCGCGGCGGTGGCAGATCGGCGCGGGCCGGGCTCACCGCGCCCGCCCCGATCTGGCCCAGCGCGATCATCAGTGCCGCCGCCACCGCTGTGCTGCCCCGCCGCCACATCGTCGTCGTCCTCGGTCCGTCAGCCCACCGGCCACTGAAGGGCCTTGTGCTGCAAGAACTCCGAGAGTCCGAACTCGCCGAACTCGCGACCGATACCGCTCTGTTTGTAGCCGCCGAACGGCGCACCCGGGTTGAGGCCACCGCCGCCGCCATTGATCACCACCATGCCGGTCCGCAGCTTGCGCGCCACCTCGGCGGCCCGGATCGGGTCCGCGGACCAGACGCCGCCGGCCAGGCCGTACCGGCTGTCGTTGGCGATGCGGACGGCATCGGCGTCGTCACGGAACGGGATGACCACCCCGACCGGCCCGAAGAACTCCTCCTGGGCGATCCGCATGCCGTTGTCGACGCCGACGAACAGGGTCGGCTCGAGGTAGTAGCCGCGGTCCAGGTGCGCGGGACGCTTGCCACCGAAGGCGATCTCGGCGCCCTGGGCGACCCCGGCGGCGATCAGTTCCTCCACGCGTTGCCGCTGCACGTCGCGGATCAGCGGCCCCATCACCGTGGCCGGGTCCGACGGGTCCCCGACCCCGATGAAGCCGAGCACCCCGACGATCCGGGCGATCAACTCGTCGTGCAGCGACTCGTGGACCAGGATGCGGGTCAGCAGCGCGCAGCCCTGCCCGGCGTGGGTGATGATGCCGGCCAGCACGCTCTCCAGCACCTTGTCCAGGTCGGCGTCGTCGAGGATGATGTTGGCCGACTTGCCGCCCAGCTCGAGGACCACCTTCTTGATGGACTCGGCGCCCTGCGCGTACACCTTGCGGCCCACCGCGTCGGAACCGGTGAAGCTGACGATGTCCACGTCGGGATGCTGGGTGAGCCGCTGACCGGCGTCGATGTCACCGGTGACGATGTTGAGGGTGCCGGGCGGCAGGCCCGCGGCCTCGGCGACCTCGCCGAGCACCAGGGCCTCCAGCGGCGTGTAGGGCGAGGACTTCAGTACCGCGGTGCAGCCGGCCGCCAGCGCGGGCCCCACCTTCGCGAGATTGAGCAGGAACGGGAAGTTGAACGCGGTGATCAGCGCCGCGACCCCGTAGGGCTCCCGCAGGATCTGGCCCTGGCCGATGCCGTTGCCGAAGACCGGCCGCGTCGGCTCGTCGAACGCGAACTGGGGCAGCACCCGGTGTGCGAGGTCCGCGAAATGATCGATGGGGGTGCCGACTTGGAGGATGTCGGCGATCATCCGGGTGGATCCGGCCTCGGCGATGCTCAGCTCCACCAACTCGGCGCGACGGCGGGACAACTCATCGGCCATGTCGGCGAGGACCTTGGCCCGTTCCATGGGACTCATTCGGGGCCAGGGGCCCTCGTCGAAGGCCCGCCGGGCCGCGCCGACCGCGGCGTCGATGTCCGCGGGACTGGCCTGCGGGACCTCGGCGATGATCTCTTCGGTGGCGGGGTTGACCACCGACAAGGCCTCGTCGGTGGCGCCGTCGGTCCAGGCGCCGTCGATGAACAGTTTGCGGGTGGTCAATTCGGTCGAGGTCATCGAGTCTCCTAGGATTCGCATTGAGTGGCATCATTTAGGTGATTGATGCGCTGACGGACGGATGGCTGATGGCTGCGGTGAAGCGAACCGGTGACGGGTCGAAGTTGGTGCGGGCCCCCAAGACCGCCGAACTGATCGCGGATCAGTTGCGCAGTCAGATCGTTCGGGGCGTGCTCAAGGAGGGCGATGCCCTGCCCACCGAGGTCGAACTGGTCAAGCAGTTCGGTGTGTCCCGGCCCACTCTGCGCGAGGCGTTCCGGATTCTGGAGAGCGAATCGCTGATCATCGTCCGTCGCGGATCGCGCGGCGGTGTCCTGGTCTCGTCGCCCCAAACCTCGGTTGCGGCACGCGACTTCGGGCTGATCCTGCAGATGTCGGGCGTCACGTTGGCCGACGTGTACGAGGCGCGCAAGGTGTTCGAACCCGCGGCCGCGGAGATGCTGGCGCGGCGTGCCGCGGCCGAGGACATTGCCGAACTCACCGGCGCCGCCGACGCATTGGCGGCGCTGGTGGCCGAGGGGACCGACGACGCCGACCTCGGTGAGTGGTCCGCGGCCACCTTCCGTTTCCACGACCTGATCCTCGAGCGGGCCGGCAATACCACCGTCGCGCTGATCGGGGCGGTGCTGCGGGAGGTCGTCACCCGGCACATGGAGCGCGCGGTCGCCTCCACCACCGACACCGCGGTGATCGAGAAGCAGTTCAAGAACACCATCCGTTCGTTCCGGCAGCTGGTCGCCCTGATCGAGGCCCGCGATGCCGATGGCGCCAGGAAGTTGTGGCTGGAGCACATGGACCGCGCGGGCCGCAAGATGCTCTGGGGCACCCTGGGCAGCGAGTCCGTGATCGACCTGTTCGCCTGACATCTTTCTCACCCGAGCGCGCCGCCGTCGCGTAGTGCGCTGATCTCGTCCCAGTCCCAGCCGCAGTCCAGCAGGACCTCCTCGGTGTGCTGGCCGAGTTCCGGGGCCGGGCCGGCCGGGGCGGCCGGGACCTTGTCGAACTGGTACGGCGGGGCCACCACGCGAAACGGTGTGCCCTGGGCGCCGGCGACCTCGGGCAGGTAACCGTTCTCGGCTACCTGCGGATGTGCGCAGACCTCTTCGAAGGAGGCTGCCGCCGACCAGACACCGGAGAAGCCGGCCAGGGCGGTGCGCCACTGGTCCAACGTGCGTTCGCCGAAGGTCTTGTCCAACTCGGCGATGCACGCCGCGCGGTTGACGTAGCGGGCGCCGATGTCCTTGAAGCGTTCGTCGTCGGCCAGCTCGGGTCGGTCGATGACCTGGCACAGCTCCGGCCAGTACCGATCCGATTGCAGGCAAACGAGATTCAGCCACCGGTCGTCGGAGGTGCGGTAGGTGTTGACGATCGGGTTGGCGACCTCGTTGCGGTATTGGCGGGGCAGTTCGCCGGACCCGGCGGCGACCGCCGCCAGGTCGGGGCTCATCGTCCACATCCCGGTGCCCAGCAGCGAGACGTCCACTTCCGCGCCCTCGCCGCTGCGTTCCCGCCGGAACAGCGCCATGGCCACCGCGCCGGCGATGGCGCTCGAGCCCTGCAGGTCGAAGAACGCGGCCGGCTGGGCCGCCGGTTCGGCCGCACCGGGGGCGGTCAGCTTGTTCTGTACGCCGGCCGCCGACCAGGCCGCGGCCGAGTCGAAGCCGCCCGCGTCGGCCATCGGACCGGTGCGGCCCCAGCCCGAGCCGCGCACGTAGACCAGCCGCGGGTTGGTCGCTCGGAGGTTCTCGGCGTCGATGCCGAGCTTGGCCCGAACCTTGGGCAGATAGCTGGTCAGGAAGACGTCGGCGGTCTTCGTCAGCCGCAGCAGCGTGTCCAGCCCGGCGGAGGTCTGCAGGTCCAGGGTGATGCTGCGCTTGCCCCGGTTAGGCACCTGCAGGAAGGGATTGGGCGTCGAGTCGTCGGCGTTGAGCGCGTTGCGCAGCGCCCGCTGGGGATCCCCGGTGGGCGGCTCGACCTTGATGACGTCCGCGCCGAGGTCGGCCATGATGGCACCCGCCCCCGGCACGAAGGTCCACGACGCGACCTCGATGACTCGGACACCGTCGAACGGTCCGCTCACTGTATTCTCCTGTTCTCGTCGTGGCCGGCTCAGCGCACGGCTTGAAGGGCATCCCGCAGCCGGGCGAAATGCTTTGGATGCCAGATGTCTTGGTCTTCGCCCCACCCGATCTCGGTGCCCAGGTCCCAGCGCATCAGCGCGGTGGCGCCGCCGCCGCTCTCACAGATGTGGCTGACCGCGATCCCCTCGGCGGTCAGGGTGCGACCGCGCACGTCGACAAGCTCGACCTGCATGTGTGAACTCCACCCGGTGTCGGGATCGCGGTAGTTCTTCATCCGGCTGGTGGACTTGTCGAGCAGTTCGAAGCGCCCGTCCTGCAGCAGCCAGCCGTGGTTCAGCGGCGCCCAGCCGCCCGCGTCGGCGTCGGCGACCCGCACGAACGCCAGGAACCCGGTGTCGGGCCCGGAGTGGCCGAAGATGTACTGGATCCGGCCGCGGCCCCGTTCGCGCTCGATCTCGCGCCACCGCGCGCCACCGGGATGGCGGACCCGGGATGGGGCGGGTGTCGCCGAATCACCGGGGTCGGTGGGCTTGTCGGACTTATCGGACTTGGCGGGCGGGCGGGGGCCCCCGCGCGGGGCCCACGAGCGGTCCCGAATGGAGTAGCAGTCCACCGGGATACGTTCGCCGTCGAGCTTCAGCTCACCGGTCACGCGGCCGAGCTGGTCCAGGTGCGTGTGCTCCATGAACGGCGGTTCGCCGGGGGTGAAGCGGCGGGGATCGTGCACGCCTTCGAACTTCAGCCGGATGGCGAAATCGGCCGCGTCGTCGTCGTAAGCGATCTCGTAGTCGCGCAGCGGCCGGATCATCTTGACGCTGAAACCGCCGCCGGGGAGGGTGATGTCCCGGAGGTCCGGCGTGGGGTCGGTGACCGGGACGTCGGTGGCCATCCGGAAATAGCGCAGGTCGGGCTGGGCGGCTCCGGCCTGGTCCCAGACGTAGACCCGCCACGTCACCGTGTCGCGATTGGTGTTGAACTGGCCGTGCAACCAGCCGCCGATCTTGCGTTCCGGCACGTTGAACGACCACCAGGTGGTCTCGGCCCAGTACGGATTGTCATCCGGCGAGCGGTGGAAATTGTCGTCGGCGGGTTCGAACGGGGTGTCCGCGCTGATCTGCGTCGCCGCGGACGCCGGCCCGATCGGGGCTGCACGCACCATTGCGCCATCCTAACGTAGAGGATACTAATTTAGTGATTGGTTTCCGGATTCGCGGAGGCCATCAGGCCGCCTTCTCGAGAATGTGAATCCCGCAGGTCGACCCCAGGCCGATGACGTGGGCCAAACCGACTCGGGCGCCGTCGATCTGGCGTTCGCCGGCCTCGCCGCGCAGGTGCTGGCAGATCTCCCAGACGTTGGCGATACCGGTGGCGGCGATCGGGTGTCCCTTCGACTGCAGGCCGCCGGAGACGTTCACCGGCAGGCGGCCGTCGCGCCAGGGCGCGCCGCTGTCGAAGAAGTCGACCGCGCCGCCGGGCTCGCACAGCCCGAGGTTGTCGTAGTGCACCAGCTCCGCGGTGGCAAAGCAGTCGTGCAGTTCCACCAGGTCCAGATCTTCGGGGCCGATACCGGCGGCCTCGTAGGCCTGGGTGGCGGCGTTGCGGGTGACGGTGTTGACGTTGGGCAGCACCTGGCACGCCTGTTCCCACGGATCGGTGGTCAACACCGACGCGCTGACCTTCACCGCGCGGCGGCGCTGCTCGGGGGACAGCGTCCGCAGGTGCTCGTCGCTGACCAGGACCGCGGCCGCGGCCCCGTCGCAGTTGGCCGAGCACATCGGCCGGGTGTTCGGGTAGGCGATCATGACGTCGTTCATGATCTGTTCTGCCGACATCGCTTTGGTGTGCGCCGCCAACGGGTTCAACGTCGAATGGAAGTGGTTCTTCTCGCTGATCCGGGCGAACAACTCCAGCGGTGTGCCGGAGTAGGCGTGCCGATGCAGGTACTGCATGCCGATCTGGGCGAACACCCCGGGCATCAGATCGGTGCCGATCTGTCCCTCCAGGGTGGTGACCGCGTCCAGCCGACCGCTGGGCTGCCAACTCTTCGCGTCGCTGCGGGCCTTGTTGCCGGCGCCCAACATGCCGGCCCCGGCCAGCTTCTCCGCCCCCAGGGCCAGTCCGAGGTGGGCCTCGCCGGCCTTGATGGCCAACATCGCGGTCCGCAGGGCGGTGGCGCCGGTAGCGCACGCATTGGCCACGTTGAACACCGGAATTCCGGTCTGGCCCAGTTGCTTCTGCACCGCTTGCCCGTAACCGGGCGAGCCCATCAGGTTGCCCGCCGCGAAGATGTCGATGTCGGCCACGCTGACGCCCGCGTCGGTGAGCGCGGCGGCGGCCGCGTCGACACCGAGTCCCACCGCGTCGCGGTCGGGCCGTTTGCCGAACTTCGTCATGGCAATGCCAAGGATCCAAACGTCGGAACTCATCGCGCGTCCTCTCCCGAAGCGACCGGCCGGAAGCCGAAGCCGACCGCGGTGCGGCCCTCGTCGTCGGTGCCGATGTCGAATGTGGTCAGTTGCAAGGGCATTCCGAACCGCACCTCGTCGGTGTTCGGTTCGACGTCGACGATGTTGGCCCGCACCGAGATGCCGTCGCAGTCGACCACGCCGGCGACGTAGGGGACGGCCACCCCGGGCGCGGCCACCTGGACCACGGTGAAGGTCTCCAGCGTGCCGGTGGTCGCCACGGGCTTGGTGGCGAAGGAGGTTCCGAAGCACGACGCGCACGCATCGCGGCGGTCGAAGTAGTAGGCCGCGCAGTGGGTGCAGACCGCGACGTTGAGATGCGGCGGGTCGGCCAGTTCCAGATAGCCGACGATGGGAATGGTGTCGCTCATGGCGGGTGGTAGCTACCTTCCTGTGTGGAGGGGGTCAGACCTGGCGGCCCGCGCCGGCCCAGTAGGAGTCGCGGATCTGGCGTTTGACCAACTTGCCGGCCTCGGTGCGCGGCAGGGCGGAGTCGAAGTCGACGGTCCGGGGACACTTGAAAGTCGCCAACCGGTCCCGGCAGTAGGCGATGATCTGCTCGGCCAGCGGGTCGGAAGGTTCGGTGCCGTCGAGCAACTCGACGACCGCCTTGACCTGTTCGCCCCATTCGGGGTCGGGCACGCCGATCACCGCGACGTCGGCGACGGCGGGGTGGCTGGCCAGCACGCCTTCCACTTCGGCCGGATAGATGTTGACCCCGCCGCTGATGATCATGTCCTTGGCGCGGTCGCAGATGAACAGGTACCCGTCGTCGTCGAGGTACCCCACGTCGCCGATGGTGAAGGCGGCGCCGCGATGCACCGAGGCGGTCAGCGTCGCGTCGTTGCGGTACTCGAAGCTCTGCCCGTCGGTCCGTTCGATGTAGACATCGCCGATCTGGTCGGGGCCCAGTTCGCCGCCGTCGTCGTCGAGGATCTTCACCCGCACGCCCCGGATCGGGCGGCCCACGGTGCCCGGCTTCGCCAGCCAGCGGTGCGGTTTGGCGACGGTGGCGGGCCCCTCGGTGCCGCCGTAGGTCTCCCAGATGACCGGACCCCACCAGTCCATCATTTCCTGCTTGACCTGGGTGGGACACGGCGCCGCGGAGTGCACCACCGACCGCAGGCAGCGCAGGTCGTAGCGGCTGCGGACGCCCGCGTCCAGTTTGAGCATCCGGACGAACTGGGTCGGCACCATGTACGCCGAGGTCACGCGATGGCGTTCGATGGCGGCCAGGGTCTGCTCCGGGTCGAACTTGCCGAGGATCGCCAGGGCCTGCCCGACGTTGAGGGCGCCCAGGTAGAAGCTCTGGCAGCCGGCGTGGTGCATGCCGGTGGACACCAGGTGGGCCCCGTCGAAGGGACGGAAGTCGAACGCGCGCCCGAACACCGCCAGCGCGTTGGCGGCCTCGCCCGGATCTCGCCCGTCCAGCGGGCGCACGATGCCCTTGGGCTTGCCGGTGGTGCCCGAGGAGTACCGGATGGCGTCGCCCTGGGTGCGCTCGGCCGGCGGTGTCGTGGGCGCAGCGGCCAGGAAGTCCGCCTCGGCGAGGAATCCGGTGGCCTCGGCGGGCCCGCCCACCACGATCTTGAGCCCGATGTCGGTGGGCGCGGCCGTGAATCGGTCGAGGTAGTCGGCGTGCGCGACCAGGGCCACCGCACCCGAATGGGCCAGGATGGCGGCGAACTCCTCGGGGGACAGCGCGGTGTTCAGCGTCAGGTAGCGCAACCCGATCTCGCTGGTGCCCAGTTGCCAGATGACCGCGTCCACGTCGTTGGGCAAGGCGTAGGCGACCACGTCGCCCGGTCGCAGGCCATGCGACTGCAGGGCGTTGGCCACGCGGTGGGCCGCGGCGGTCAGTTCGGCGAAGGTCATTGTCCGACCGCTCGGCGACGCGACGATGGCCGGTGCCTCCGGGTGGTCTTCGGCGATCCACCACACACCGAGGCGTCGGTCCCACGGATGCTGCATCCGCCCTCCTCATTCAATTAGCTAGAACAGTATCCTTAACTGCCGGATCTGGGAAGACCCGGGTTCATCGCCCGGGTTCTGGCCCGGGTGCGACGGCAGGGGTGTCGGGCGCTCAGGTCGGCGGCGAGGCGGTGGCGTTCATGTGCGCCCGCATCCGCATCACGGCCAGCTCGGCATCACCGGCGCGCAGCGCCTCGGTGATGTCGCGGTGCGCCGGCTCGATGGCCGTCGGCTCGGAGATGGCGTTGACCCGGGGGTTCTTCGTGGCCAACTGGGAGAAGATCTGCCAGCCCAGCCGCATCGTGACGCGGTGCAACAACTGCAGGGCCGGGTTGCCGGTCAGGCCGCCGAGCACCGAGTGGAAATCCTCGCCGCGGCTGAACGCCAGCTCGAAGCCGAGTTCGGATTCGGCCCGCAGGGACTGCGCGAGGTCCGCGGCCATCACCTCGAGCTCGGCGGCCGGGGCGGCGCGCAGCTGCTCGGCCGCGCGTTCGGTCACCGCCAGCTCCAGGCCCGTGCGCAGGTCGCTGATGTGACGCAGCTTGATGCCGCGCCGCCGCAGGTAGATGGCGATGATCTCGGCGAGTGCGGTGCTGTCCGGTTCGGCGACGAACAGGCCGCCGCCGGGACCCCGCCGGGTCAGGGCGATCTGGTGGTACTCCAAGATCCGGATGGCCTCGCGGACCACGGCCCGGCTGGCCTGGTGCCGCTCCATCAGCACCGTCTCCGACCCGACGAAGTCGCCGGGGACGGCCCCGCTGTTGACGATCTCGGTGAACAGCTGGCGCGCCAGGGCCTCGCCGCGCTTGTCGCCGAGCGAGCCGGCCAGCGCCACGGCGGGGTCCAGCCGCTGCACGGTGTCGGGCTGGGCGCGGATGAAGTCGGCCTCGGCGCCGAGGTGGCGCCGCATCCGTTCGCGCGCCAGGCCGGGATTGTTGGTCAGGATCGCCTTCGCGATGGCGTCGTGCGCACGGCAGACGTCGCGGACCACCGACTCGGGCAGGGCCGCCCGGTCCGCGAAGTAGAAGTTGCTCACTCGGCTGTAGGCCTCGACGAACAGTTCCAGCACGGGGTTGGCGGTCAGCGCCGCGACGTGCGAATGCAGCAGCCGGTAGTCGGGGACCTCGCCGGCGGCCTCCCGTTCCAGCGTCCGCCGCAGCAGGGCGAGGTCGCTCTCGCCGGCCCGCTGCGAGGCGAGCTCGGCGGCCAGCTCCTCGAGCAGGATTCGGGTGTCGAAGATCTGGTCCAGCGTGGCGTCGACCCGCAGCAGGTAGATGATCGCGGGGCCGATCACCGCGTCGATGTCGGGCTCGTCGATGACCAGCCCGCCGCCGGTGCCTCGGCGCATGCGGGCCACCCGCTGGTGCTCCACCAGGCGCACCGCCTCCCGCAGGACGGCGCGGCTCACGCCGTACCGTTCCAGCAGCTCCGCCTCCGAGCCGAGCACCTGGCCGACGGGCCAGCCCAGCTCGATGACGTCGGCGACGATCTGCTCGGCGGCGCGCCCGGCGAGTTTGGCCTGCCGCGAATCGATTCGCGGCGCGATCATGTCCTGACTCACTGCGTCACCGGTAGGCCGGCCGCCCGTTGCGCCGCGGCGCGGCGCGGCGCTCGGCCAGCGGAGGGTTGCCGATGTGGGTGTAGGCCATGCCGTTCTGCAGCGCGGTGGAACGCGTCATGTCTAAAGATTCCCATATCGCGCGGATGGTGCCCTGAATTGCTTGCGGGTTGCGCTCCGCGATCTGCGTGGCGATGTCGTTTGCCCGGGCCCACAGGTCGTCGCGGGCCACCACCTCCGACACCAGCCCGATGCGCAGCGCGGTGTCCGACGAGATGCGTTCCTCGGTGCCCATCAGCGCCCAGCGCAGCACCTCGCCGAGCGGGACGCCGCGGTGCAGCATGCCGATCGGTTCCAGCGCGGAGACGATGCTGCCGTTGGCGTGCGGGTCGAAGAACGCCGCGTCCTCGGAGCAGATCACGATGTCGGACTCGTTGATCAGGTACTGGGCGCCGCCCGCGGCCAACCCGTGCACCGCGGTGACGACGGGTTTCCAGCAGCGATGATGGATCTTCGGGGACACCAGCATGCCCGGGTCGAAGGTGTTCCACACGTTGCTCCGGAAGAACCAGCTGCCGTCGCCCTTGACGTCGACGCCGGTGCAGAACGCGCGGTCGCCGGCGGCCCGCAGCACGGCCACGTGGATGTCGTCGGTGTCGCGCACCGTCTCCCAGGCCCAGGTCAATTCGGCGGCCATTCGGCCCGAAATGGCGTTCAGGGCGTCCGGCCGGTTCAAAGTGATGGTGGCGACGTGGTCCTCGACAGCGAATTCGATGGCCTCCAACGAGCCGATGCCCGGGGGTTCGGGGTCCAGTTCGTCGCGGGGGGTAGCGGGAATCATGGAAATCAGTGTACTAATAAACCGACGCCGAATGACGGGTAATGCGGGAGAGCGCGATGGAGCACCGGAACCTACGGGTCCACAACCCCACCCGGACCACAGCCGCCCGCAGCCGGTCGATCGGCGAACCCAAGGAACTCTGGTGTGGCGATTTCGAACAGAAGAAGGACGTGCGTGAGTTGGGGCTTCGATGGGAGTAACTATGTCCAAACCAGTTGGCGCGCTGGAGATCACCCATCTCGGTAGTCGCGAGATGCTCGACACTCCACATGAGCGCTACGACTACCTACGGGCGAACGCCCCGGTGTCCTGGGGCACCGCGCCGCTGACGCTGCCCCGTAAGGGTGGCTTCCTGTTGACCCGCTACGACGACGTCAACATGCTCTTCACCGACGAACGGTTCTCCACCGACATCATCAAGAACACCTCGGCGGGCAAGTACACCTGGCTGTTGCCCCCGAGCATCCGGATGCTCACCCAGACCATGGTGTTCAAGGACGACCCCGATCACAAGCGGCTGCGCACGCTGGTGCACAAGGCGTTCACCCCCAAGCTGGTCCGGACGATGGCGCCCGATATCGCCAAGATCGCCGAGAAGTTGGCCGACGAGGTGGCCGTCAAGCGCGAGGTGGACCTGGTCCACGACTACGCGGTGCGGTTGCCGCTGGCGGTGATCGCCACCATGCTCGGCGTCGCCGACAAGGACCGCGACCGGTTCCACGTGATGGTCGAGAAGTTGGGCACCGACACCGGGAAGCCCAGCGCCAGGCTGCGCAGCGCCGCGACCATGATGAAACTGTCGAAGATGTTCGCGGAGATGATCGAGGACCGGCGGATCAACCCGGATGAGGGGCTGATCTCCGAACTCGCCCGGGCCAACGAGGGCGGCGACCGGCTCACGCACAAGGAGACCGTGGCCATGGTCTTCCTGTTGCTGCTGGCCGGCCACGACACCACCGCCAACCTGATCGGCAACAGCGTCCTGGAACTCGTGCAGAACCCGGACCAGCTGGAGCTGTTGCGGGGTCAGCCGGAGCTGTTGGAGACCACGGCGCTCGAGGAGTTGCTGCGCTACACCTCGCCGGTCGCCGACGGTGCCGCGCGCGTGGCCATGACCGACCTCGAGATCGCCGGCGTGCCGATCCCCAAGGGCTCGCAGCTGCTGGGCGTCATCACCTCGGCCAATCGCGACGAGGCGCACTTCGAGAACCCCCAGGTGTTGGATCTGACGCGAAAGCCCAACAAGCACTTGTCCTTTGCCTCAGGAATCCACTACTGCCTGGGCCATCAACTGGCCCGCCAGGAGGGCCGGATCGCCCTGAGGGCACTGCTGGAGCGGTTCAACAACTGGGAACTGGCCGTGCCGGCGGAGACCTTGCGCTACAAGCCCACGGTGACGCTGCGGGGCTTGACCAAACTACCGATACGGATGTACTGAGATCACCGGGAAGAGCAGGCGATGACGCAGACCGACCAGACCCACGACTTCGATCACGCGATCAATGACGAGGACATCGAGCGGGCCAAGCTGCTGCTCGGCATCGATGCCCCGATCAGCATCGACGAACATCACCGCGAACTGAGCACCGACGCCATCCGCCAGTTCGCCATCGGCTACGGCGACGACAACCCGCTGTACGTCGATCCGGACTACGCCGCGGACACTCGCTGGGGCGGCCCGATCGCGCCGCCGATGATCCACTGCGCGCTGTCGCGCAAGATGCTCGGGGACCCGATTCCCGAGGACATCCGCAAGGCGACCCGCGGATTGTTCTCCGGCATCCACCTTTTCGTCTCCGGCCAGGACACCGAGTGGTTCCTGCCGGTGCGGCCGGGCGATCAACTGTTCGGCTTCGGCGGCATGGAGACCACGGAGGTCAAGAACAGCGAGTACGCCGGTCGCTCGGTCATCCGGATCCGGCGCGTGGTGCGGATCAACCAGCGCGCCGAGGTCGTCGCGATCGAACGCACCATCCTGATCGCCACCGAACGCAAGAAGTCCCGCGAGCGCGGCAAGTACATGAACCTCGAGCCGGGGACCTACACCGACGAGCAGATCGCCGAGATCGACGAGATCTACGCGGCCGAGGGGCCGCGCGGCGCCGAACCGCGCTACTACGAGGACGTCCAGGTCGGTGAGGCCCTGCCGAAGATGGTGAAGGGCCCGCTGACGCTGACCGACATGATCTCCTTCCACGCGGGCGGCTACGGCTTCGGTCCGTACGGGATCGGCGGCGCGCGAGTGGGTTACAAGAATCGCCAGCGCGTGCCGAAGTTCTACATCAAGAACGCCGCCGGGATCCCCGACGTGGCGCAGCGGCTGCACTGGGAGAACGAGTGGTCGCAGTCGATCGGCAATCCGATGGCCTACGACTACGGCGTGATGCGGGAGTGCTGGCTGACCCACTACATGACCGACTGGATGGGTGACGACGGCTGGTTGCTGCGCCAGCACGACGAGATGCGCAAGTTCAACTACATCGGCGATACGCAGTTCATCACCGGCGAGGTGGTCGGCAAGCGCATCGAGAACGGCAACGGTGTGGTCGATCTCGAGTTCCGGGCCACCAGCCAACGCGGCGAGGTCACCGCGCCGGCGACCGCGACGGTCGCGCTGCCGAGCCGGGAACTCGGCCCCGTGGTCCTCCCGCAGCCGGACGAGGCCACCCGCCGCAAGGCCGTGGCGATGATGGAGCGCCACAACGAATTGGCGCACGGTACGAAGAAGTGACCCGGGTGGGCGGGGCCGCCGCGACCGTGGACACCGGTACCGACACGGTGCTGGCCGAGATCGTCGATCGGGTCGGGGTCATCACGCTCAACCGGCCCCACCGGCGCAACGCCCTGCACGTCGAGATCTACGCTGCCGTACCGACTCTGCTCGAACGGTTCGCTGCCGACGACGACATCGGTGCGGTGCTGATCACCGGCGCCGGCGGGGCGTTCTGCGCCGGTGGCGATGTGCGCGACGGCGGCTCGGCCAAGCTGGTGGCCACCGACGATCCGGAGGACCTGGTGCGTACCCGCGCCGACCTCCTGACCGAGCACGCCCGCATGGTGACGCTGCTGCATGCCATGCCGAAGGTGACCATCGCGGCCCTGCCCGGCGCGGCGGTCGGGGCGGGCATGAGCATCGCGCTGGCGACGGACCTGCGGATCGCCGCGCGTTCGGCGCGGCTGGTCCCCGGGTGGTCGAAGCTGGCGTTCTCCGGGGATTTCGGTGGGGCCTGGTTCCTCACCCATCTGGTGGGCCCGGCCAAGGCGCTGGAGTTGCTGATTACCGATGCGCCGATCGACACCGAGGCGGGCACGCGACTGGGGTTGTTCAATCGCGTGGTCGAGGACGACGAGTTGTCCTCGGCGGCGCTGCGCTGGGCCGCCGAGATCGCCGCCGGCCCCACGTACGCCTACGCCGGAACCAAGAGCAACGTGCTCGACGCACGGCGGCTCCCGCTCGAGGAGGCGTTGCCCTTGGAGAGCGAGCGGATGGTCCGGTGCAGCATGACCCAGGAACACCGCGATGCGGTGCAGCAATGGATGGCCAACTCGGCCAAGACGAAGTCGAGGAAATGAGCAAGCAGCCCAGGGTGATTCCCGATGAGATCCGCGCGTGGATCAGCGAGGTCACCGGTGCGCACCGAGTGGACACCAAGCAGGTGTCCGGCGGTGCCAGCCGGCAGGCCTGGTTCGTCGACGCGGAGACCGACGCGGGGCCGCGCGAACTGTTCCTGCGGTATGACCCGCGCGAGCCCACCGCGGGCGGCGCCTTTCATCCGTTGCAGATCGAGGCGGAGATCATCGCCGAACTGCATCGGCACGGCGTGCAGGTCCCGCAGGTCCTGGCCGCGCATCCCGTGGCCCAAGCGGTGCTGATGGAGCGCGTCGGCGGGGACACCTGGTTCCGGCTGATCAAGGATGCGGGAGAGCAGGTCCGCACCGCGCAGGATTTCATCGCCAAGCTGGCGGCGCTGCACCGGATCGACGCGGGCGAGTTGAACATTCCCGGCCTCGGCCCCGCCGGAGCGGTCGCCGAGCACGTGCGCGCGGAGATCGCGGCCATGCGCGCTCGCGTCGACCGCTACGGCAAGCCGGCGCCGTTGCTGCGGTTCTGCATCGACTGGCTGGAACGCAACATCCCCGACTACGACGGCCCCACGGTGCTGGTGCAGGGCGATACCGGGCCGGGCAACTTCATGTACTCCGACGGCACCGTCACCGCGATAGTCGATTGGGAACTGGCGCATTTCGGCGACCCGATGGATGACATCGCCTGGTTGTCGCTGCGCACGGTGCAGGACACCTTCACCGACTTCCCGGCCCGGCTCGCCGAGTACGAGCGGCTCTCCGGGCATCGGATCGACGAGGACCGGGTGTGGTACTACCGCCTGTTCGCCGAGACCCGACTGGCCTCGATCAGCCCCGCGACCGTCGACGTCCGGGCCTCCGCACCGGCGGGCTCGCCGGACGCCGGCAACAGCCTGATCTACGGCATGTTGCACCGCCGGCTGTTGGTCGAGGCGCTGGCCCACGTGGTGGGCATCCCCGAGGTCCAGGTGGAGCTGCCCGATGACGAGCACGTCTCGGAGTACACCTCGGTGTACGACGCGGCCGCGTCGGCGCTGTCCGGGGCGGTCGACCGGTCCGAGGACGCGCTGGCGGTCCGCTACGTCAAGGGCGCCGCGCGGCTGGTGAAGTTCCTCGCCGAGGTGGATCGGGTGGGCGCCGAGGTCGACACCGCCGAAATCGCCGAATTGGCAGGATATTTGAACGCCACGCCCGGGTCGGTATCCGAGGGCCGGGCCGCGCTTGCGGACCTGGCCGGTCGCGGCGCGCTCTCGGAGCGCGACTACGTGGCGCAACTGTGGCGCGGCATCAAGCGCGACGACTACCTGACCCGGACGGCCTCCGGCGCGTTGCGCCGCCGGAGCTGGCCGCCGCTGACTCACGCAGAAGAACCCACCGAAGGAGAGCAGGACCGTTGGGCATCGCAATCACTGAAGACCATCGCGAACTAGCCGACGTCGCGCGGGCGTTCCTGGAGGCGCGGGGAGCGCGCACCGGGGCGCGCGCCCTGTTGGAGGCGAAAACCGAGGAACGCCCGGACTTCTGGGCCGAACTCGCCGGCCTGGGCTGGCTCGGCCTGCACGTGCCCGAGGAGTACGGCGGCGCCGGGGTCGGCCTCCCCGAACTGGTGGCGGTGGTCGAGGAGTTCGGTGGCGCCGTCGCGCCGGGCCCCTTCGTCCCCACCGTCATGGCCTCGGCGATCATCGCCGCGACCGGCAGCGCCGAGCAGCGGACGCGGTGGTTGCCCGGCCTGGTCGACGGGACCGTGACCGCCGGGGTCGGGTTGGACGCGCAGGTCACCGTCGACGGCGACCGGGTCTCGGGCGCGGGACCGGTGGTCTTCGGTGCCGGCCTGGCGGATCTGTTGCTCCTGACGGCCGGTGACGACGTCCTGGTGCTCGATGCGGGCGCCGCCGGACTCACCCTCGACGTACCGGCCAACCTCGACCCCACCCGGCGCTCGGGCCGGGTCGACCTCGCCGGAGTCGAGATCGCCGGCGCCGACGTCATCGAGGGCGGCGCCGCGCTGGCGGTGGCCCTGGTGCGCACCATCGCCGCGGCCGAAGCCGTTGGCGGAGCCCAGGATTGCCTCGCCGCGGCCGTTGACTACGCCAAGGTGCGCGAGCAGTTCGGCCGGACTATCGGCACCTTCCAGGCCATCAAGCACCACCTGGCCAACATGCTGGTGGCCGCGGAGAAGGCGACCGCAACGGTGTGGGACGCGGCGCGGGCGGGAGTCGACGGTTCCGGCGACGAGGAATTCGAGCTGATGGCGGCCGCGACGGCCACCCTGGCCTTCGACGCCTACGTGCACAACGCCGAGTTGAACATCCAGGTGCACGGTGGGATCGGCTTCACCTGGGAGCACGACGCGCACCTGCATCTGCGCCGCGCGTTGACCACCCGCGGACTGTTCGGCGGTCGGCGCGCCCCCGCCGATGTGTACGCATTGACGGGCAAGGGCGTGGTCCGGGCCAACTCGATCGACCTTCCCCCCGAGGCCGAGGCGGTGCGCACCGAGACCCGCCGGGAGCTCGCGTCGTGGGCCGACCTGGACGACAAGCAGTTGCGGGAACGCATGATCGAGACCGGCTACCTGATGCCGCACTGGCCCGAGCCGTGGGGCCGGGCCGCGGACGCGGTGGAGCAACTGGTCATCGAGCAGGAGATGGCGTCGGCCGGGATCACCCGCCCGGACCTCGGTATCACCAGCTGGAACGTCCTCACGCTGATCCAGCACGGCAGTGCCGAACAGATCGAGCGCCTCGTGGCACCCGCGCTCAGTGGTGAGCAGGTGTGGTGCCAGCTGTTCTCCGAGCCCGGCGCCGGCTCCGACGCCGCGGCGGTGAGCACCAAGGCGGTGCGGGCCGAGGGCGGCTGGATTGTCAACGGGCAGAAGGTCTGGACCAGCGGCGCGCAATACTGCCAGTTGGGTCTGGCCACGGTCCGCACGGACCCCGAGGCGGCCAAGCACGCCGGCATCACCATGATGATCATCGACATGAGCGCACCGGGTGTCGAGGTGCGCCCGCTGCGGCAGATCACCGGGGCCTCCGAGTTCAACGAGGTCTTCCTCACCGATGTCTTCGTGCCGGACCACGATGTCGTCGGTACCCCCAACGACGGCTGGCGGGTCGCACGCGCCACGTTGGGCAACGAGCGGGTCAGCATCGGCGGAGGCGGGGTGTCGGCCAGCAAGGGCGCCGTCGCCGCGATCGTCGACGTGACGGAGCGCTACGGCGAGCGCGTGGCGGGGGCAGCGGAGCGGGCGGGGCAGTTCCTGGCCGACGAACATGCGCTGCGGCTGTTGAATCTGCGCCGGGTGGCCCGCAGCGTGGCCGGCTCCGAACCGGGGCCGGAGGGCAACGTGACCAAGCTGCTGATCGCCGAGCACGTGGTGGACCGGGCCCGTCAGACGGCCGAGATGTACGGCCCCGACGTCGCGCTGCTGAACGCTCCGGCCAAGGTGGCCGGCCTGTTGGTCCTCGGTTCCCGGGGGATGACGATCGCCGGCGGCACCTCCGAGGTGACCCGCAATCAGATCGCGGAGCGGATCCTCGGGTTGCCCCGGGACCCGCTCATCAAGTGAGGCCGCGGTGACCTCAGGGGGCGGGTGCGAAGACCGGGACGAACACCGTGTCGTGCTGTTCGAAGCGCACCCGCACCCGCATGCCCGTGCTGACCGCTTCGGGATCGACATCCACGATGTTGGCCACCAGGCGCAGATCGGACTGTTCGTCGAGTTCGACCAGGGCGATGACGAAAGGCGTTGGGACGGCGGGATTGAACTGCTGATGGGCGACGGTGTAGCTGAACACCGTGCCGTTGCCCGACACCGCCTCGAACTCGAGCTGCGCGCCGCAGTCGCGGCACGTGGAGCGGGGCGGGTGCAGGTAACGACGACAGGTGGGGCAATGCGCGATACGTAGTTCGCCCGCGGCGCCTGCGGTCCAGAACGGACGGGATGTGTCGTCGAGTTCGGGCAGTACCCGAGGGGCGGGGGTCAAAGCCGGCGATTCGGGGGATTGCATCACACCCCATAGAGTACACTGAATTAACTTGATTGACCGTTGAAGGGAATCGATGGTGGGTTCAGCACGAGCCGCCGTGATCTCGGGTACCGGGATCTCACAGGTCAAGCGCCGCAGCGGGATCCCCGCGCTGGCGCTGACCGCGGAGGCCGCCACCGCCGCCATCGCCGACGCGGGCCTGACGCCCGCCGACATCGACGGGGTCGTCACGCTGGGGGATGTGCCCGCCGACGAGGCGGCCGCCCACCTGGGCCTCGGCGCGGTCGGTGAGTTCGGCGACCCGTTCGGGCCGAGTGGCCTGCTGCAACCCGTCGTGCAGGCGTGCGACGCCGTCGCTGCCGGTCGCGCGCGCCACGTGCTGGTCTATCGCACGGTGCAGATGATGGGCGGTACCGCCGACGCCGGGCCGCCGAAGCGCGCCGGCGCCAAGTCGGATGCGGCCAAGAAGGCCGCGGCCGGCGCCGGGGAGATCGGCCATCTGCTGGCCGCCCACGCCTACTCGGCGGCCAACTGGCTGGCGCTGCACTGCCGGCGACACATGGACCTGTACGGCACCACCAAGGAACAGCTCGGCTGGATCGCGATCAACGCCCGGCGCAACGCCGCGCGCAATCCCCTTGCGGTGTACCGGGACCCGATCACCATGGAGCAGTACCTGAGCGCCCGACCCATCTCGTCACCGTTCGGCCTGCTGGACTGCGACGTCCCCGTCGACGGATCCATCGCGGTCGTGGTGTCCACCCCCGAACACGGTGCCAATACCCCGCACGGGGCCGTGACCGTCGAGGCGACCGGGGGTGCCCCGGGCACCGGCGGCTGGACGGGCCGGCCCGACTATCCGAAGATGGCGGCCACCGATGCCGCCGCCGACATGTGGTCGAAGACCGACCTGCGGCCCGCCGACGTGGATCTCGCCGAACTCTACGACGGCTTCAGTTTTCTGACCCTGGCCTGGTTGGAGGCGCTGGGCTTCTGCGGCGACGGCGAGGGCGGCCCGTTCGTGGCGGGCGGTGAGCGGATCGCCCCGACCGGCGAGCTGCCGCTGAACACCTACGGGGGTCAGCTCTCGGCGGGCCGGATGCACGGCTACTGGGTGTTGCACGAGGCATGCCAACAACTTCGGGGCCGCGCCGGGCCGACCGCGCTGGCCCGGCGGCCCGAGGTGGCCGTGGTCTCCGCCGGCGGCGGCCCGATCGCGGGATGTGTGCTGCTGTCATGCTGACCGCCACCGTGGCCGACGAGATCCGCGCCGCCGCGCGGCAGTATCCGCGCACACCCGTGCAGATCCACAGCGCGACCAACCCGGACCGCACCACCCTGGGCGAGCTGTTCGAGGAAAGCCGCCGGCTGGCCGCCGGTTTGACCGATCTCGGCGTGCGTCCCGGCGACGTGGTGGCCCTGCAACTGCCGAACTGGCGCCAGTGCTTCGTCGCGCACGCCGCCACCTGGCTGTGCGGTGCGGTGGTACTGCCGATCGTGCCGATCTACGGCCCCGCCGAGGTGGCGTTCATCGTCCGCCAGTCCGGAGCGCGTGCGTTGATCCTCGCGCGCGAGCTACGTAACCGCGATGCCGGCACCACGTTGAGTGCGGTGGCCGACGCCGGGGGAGTGGACCTGCGCATCCTGGTCGGCGATCCGCTGCCCGGCACGGTGTCCTACGCAGAGGTGAGCGAGGCCGCACCCGCCGGCTCGGAGCCGGTGCCCGTCGACCCGGCCGATCGATGTCTGCTCGTCTACACCTCGGGCACCACGGCCCAGCCCAAGGGCGTGCAGCACACCCACGCGAGCCTGCTGGGTGAGATCCGGTCGATGGACGAAATGCGGGCGGCCGGGCCGGAACTCACCGCGCTGTCGTTGTTTCCATCCGGGCACATCGCCGGCACGCTGGGCATCCTGCGGATGTTCTGCCGGGCCAACACCACGTTGGCGATGGACGCCTGGAACCCGGAGTTGGCCGCGCGGCTCATCGACGAGCACGGCGTCGGTGCCTCCGGCGGTGCGCCGATCCACCTCGGCGGGATCCTCGACGTCGCCGAACGGGAGGGCCTGGACCTGTCCAGCCTGCGGGAGTTCACCACCGGGGCCGCGGGGGTCGCGGGCGCCCTGATCCGTCGGGCCGACAAGCATGGCGTCGGCGCCTTCCGCTGCTACGGATCCTCCGAGCACCCCACCATCAGTTCCGGTCGGCCCGAGGACGCGCTGGCCAAGCGCGCCGACACCGATGGGCGGATCACCCCGGGCACCGAGCTGCGCATCGTCGACGACGAGGGCCACGACCTCGAAACCGGCTGCGCCGGTGAGATTCTGACCCGCGGCCCCGATCAGTTCGTCGGATACACCGACGGGCAGCACACCACCGACGCCATGGTCGACGGGTGGTTCCGCACCGGCGATGTGGGCCGCCTGGACGCCGAGGGTTATCTGACCATCACCGACCGCAAGAAGGACATCATCGTCCGCGGCGGCGAGAACATCTCGTCGAAGGAGGTCGAGGACGTCCTGAGTAGCCATCCGGCGATCGCCGAGGCGGCCGCGGTGGGCGCGGCCGATGCCACCTACGGCGAACGGGTGTGCGCGTTCGTCGTCGTCAACCCCGGTCAGCGGTTCGGCCTCGAGCAGGCCGCCGAGCACTTCACCGAGTGCGGACTGGCCCGACAGAAGACCCCGGAGCGCGTCGTCGTCGTCGACGAACTGCCCCGGACCGCCAGCGGCAAGGTGCAAAAGCACCTGCTGCGAGCGCAATTGCAGGCAAGCAACCCACCAACGAACGCGAAGTGAGGATCTGTCAGATGGGGCGAGTTGAGGACAAGGTCGTACTGGTCACCGGCGCGGCGCGCGGTCAGGGCCGCCGCCACGCCGTGCGTCTCGCCGAGGAGGGTGCGGACGTGATCCTGTTCGACATCTGCGGCGACATCGAACACAACAGCTACCCGCTGGCCACCGAGGACGATCTGCAGGAGGCCTGCCGCGAGGTCGAAAAGGCCGGGCACCGGGTGGTTTCCGCCTCCGTCGACGTCCGCGACCGGGCGGCGCTGCAGGACGCGCTGGCCGCCGCGGTCGCCGAACTGGGCAAGCTGGACGTGGTGGTGGCCAACGCCGGGATCTGTCCGCTGGGCGACGGCCAACCGATCGGGGCCTTCGCCAACGCCTTCGACGTCGACTTCCTCGGCGTGGTCAACACCGTCCACACCGCGTTGCAGCACCTGACGGCCGGCGGGTCGGTGATCACGGTGGGTTCGGTGGCCGGCCTGCTGGCCGAGAAGGCCGGCCCCGGTGGCGCGATGGGCCCGCAGGGCGCCGGTGGTGCGGGCTACAACCTGGCCAAGCAGTTCATCGACAAGTACACGATGGCGCTGGCCGGTCAGCTGGCGCCGCTGTCGATCCGGGCGAACGTGATCCATCCGACCAACGTCAACACCCCGATGCTGCACAACGAGCAGATGTACAAGATGTTCCGGCCGGACCTGGAGCATCCGGGCCTCGACGACGCCATCCTGACCTTCCCGATGATGCAGGGCATGCCGATCCCGTTCGTGGAACCCGAGGACATCTCGCATGCC
>JAEWRC010000107.1 GCA_023460175.1 Actinomycetes bacterium | reverse complement strand
GACGGGGGCGGCGACCACCTGCGGCGAGACCCGCCGCACGGCGAGGTCGGGGTCGTCGTCGGCGGTGGCGTCCGCGGCGGCGATCGCCACCGTGTTGCCGTGGGTGCCGAGCAGGTCGACCACCCGGCGGGTCAGCGGGCCGTCGCCCACCAGCGTCACCCCGCGCACGGACTGCACGCCGAGCAGCCGATCCACCAGGTCGGCGGCGGCCACGGTGGTGAAGTGACTCAGGCCGGGGTCGTTGACCCGCTGCAGCGCGTCGAGGTCGGCCTGCGCGTACGGCGTCGCGACCACGCACATCCGCCCTGCCAGCGTGCGCAGCCGGTCCAGCCAGCCGATCGCCGCGGTCTGGCCGGTGCCGGGGTGGCTGGCCGCGCCGAGTCCGTCGCCGGCGTCGGCGACGACGTAGCCGCCGGTCATGGCGTTGACGGTGACCAGCAGGTCCGGATCGACGGCCAGGCACAACGCGCGGCTGACCTCGCCGTCCGGGTCGACGGGCTCGCTGGTGGCGAACTCGGCGGCGCCCAGCAGCGTGTCCAGCCGGCCGCCGGGGGCCAGTGAGGTCGCCAACTCGTCGTCCATCAGCCGCACCGGCGCGGTGCCGCCGGGTACCCCGGGTGCCAGCCGGGGCCGGTCGGCCAGCGGCCACAGCATCGTCGTGGCCACCGGCCGGCGGGTGTCCGGCGGGATGACCCCGTCGAGGCCGAGCGCGCCGACGGTCGGGGCGCCGTCGGCCGCGTCCTCGCGGGGCACCCCGAGGACCGGCAGCAGGAAACGCGCGTCGTCCAGGCGGGCCGGCGCGCCGTAATCCGGGGTGCCGTTGACGTTGACCAGCAGCGGGTAGACCCCGGGCTCGGTGACCCGCAGCGACGGGTCGGTGTCGGAGCGCAGCGGGTAGCTGAACCGGAACGGGGCGCGCTGGCCGCGGTCGAGTTGTTCGGTGAGGGTGACGAAGCCGCCGACCGCGGCGTACTGGGCGGTGCCGCCGGTCAGGCTGGTGCGCAGCGCCGCGGCGGACGAGACGGCAGGGGCGTGCTCGAGGCGGGCGACGACGTCGCGCACGGTGCGGTCGCCGACGTTGGACACGGTGCCGGTGACGGTGACGGTGGGATTGCTCGCGGTGGTGACGACGTTCGGGTCGACGCTGTCGATGCTGATCACCAGGAACGGCGCGGGTCCGGAGTCGTCGCCGGGCTGGGCGCCGGCCTGCGGCAGGACGGCCGGCCACAGCAGCATCATCAGGATCGTCAGCAGGGTGACGAGGCGTGGCGCCACGGCCGGTCGGCGCCGCGGCACGGTCATGGCGACTTTCCGCAACCGTTCGTCCGTCCCGATGCGGATTCGTCACTGCGGCGGTCGGTACGGCGATCCCGGTGGCGGTCCCGGGTGCGCGAATGGGTCTGCGGGCGGCGCCGCGGCGAACTCGGCGGCAGCGGCGGCAGCGCCTCGGGCCCGTGGGTCTGCAGGGTGTGGATCAGTTCGCCGGCGACCTCGGCCAGGCGGCGCTCGTCGGCGTAGGCCAGCCGGGCGGGCAGCTCGGACAGCGGCACCCAGGCCACCTCGCTGACCTCCACGTCCTCGTCGGACAGCTCGCCGCCGGAGAACCGCAGCAGATAGTGGTGCACGGTCTTGTGCACGCGGCGACCCTCGGTGACGAACCAGTAGTCGATGCTGCCGAGCGCGGCGAGCACCGTGCCCTGGATGCCGGTTTCCTCGGCGACCTCGCGGATCGCGGTCTGCTCGGCGGTCTCGCCCTGCTCGATGTGGCCCTTGGGCAGCGACCACAGCATCCGCCCGCGCCGGTCGATCCGGCCGATCAGGGCGGCGCTCTGCTCGTCGCGCGGGCCGTCGATGCCGTCGATCACCAGCCCACCGGCCGACGTCTCGTGGACCGTGCGCAGCCGCGGCGGCCGGGCACGTCGGCTCTTGCTGGGTTGCGCCGTGGGTCGGGCCGCGGCGACGACGTTGGGGGTGTTCACAGTTTTCGGCGGCGGGCCCTCACGCGGGCTGTCGGGCTGGGCCTCGGCGGCCGGTTGCGCCGGACCGGCGGCACGACGACCGCGACGCCGGCCTCGGCGCCGTCGCGGTTTGGCCTGTTCGCCGTCGGACACCCAAGCGATAGTAGCTGCCAGGACGACGGCCCCTCGCCGCCACTCGCCAGTGCTGCGATATCGAGACCGGCCCGTTGTGGAGGAGGTATTAGGCCGTCGCCCGCACGGCGCATTAGGCTCACCGAACGTGTCCGAGCCCCGTCCGCGCAGCGCCGCCGCAGATCCTCCCGCCGAGGATGACGCCGCGTTGTTGGCGCGCGCCGTGGTGGCCCTGCACCGGCACGCCGAACCGCTGCTCGAATTGGGCGCGCTGTTCCGCGATGCCGGCCAGGAGCTCTACCTGGTGGGTGGCAGTGTCCGCGACGCGCTGCTGGGCCGGCTGGGCGTCGATCTGGATTTCACCACCGACGCGCATCCCGAGGCCGTGCAGCGCATCCTGCGGCCGTGGGCCGACGGCATGTGGGACACCGGCATCGACTTCGGCACCGTGGGCGCCGCGCGGCAGGGACACCGGGTGGAGATCACCACGTTCCGCGCCGACACCTACGACCGGGTCTCGCGCAACCCGCAGGTGCGGTTCGGCGAACGTCTCGACGACGACCTGATCCGGCGCGACTTCACCGTCAACGCGATGGCCGTGCGGATCGACCCGGCCGCGCCCGGCGGGATCGGCGAGTTCGTCGACCCGCTCAACGGGCTGGCCGCGCTGCGCGCCCGGGTGCTCGATACGCCGTCGGCGCCGGAGGTGTCCTTCGGCGACGACCCGCTGCGCATGCTGCGCGCCGCCCGGTTCGTGTCCCAGCTGGGTTTCACCGTGGCGCCGCGGGTGCGCACGGCCATCGAGCAGATGGCCCCGGAGCTGGGCCGGATCACCGCCGAGCGGATCGCGGCCGAACTCGACAAGCTGCTGCTGGGGGCGGACCCGGTGGCCGGCATCGACCTGATGGTCGAGACCGGGATGGGCGAGCAGGTGCTGCCGGAGATCGGCGCCATGCGGATGGCCATCGACGAACACCATCAGCACAAGGACGTCTACCAGCATTCGCTGACGGTGTTGCGCCAGGCGATGGACCTCGAGGACGGCGAGCCGGACCTGGTGCTGCGCTGGTCCGCGTTGCTGCACGACATCGGCAAGCCCGCGACGCGGCGCCACGAGGAGGGCGGCGGCGTGAGCTTCCACCACCACGAGGTGGTCGGGGCGAAGATGGCCCGCAAGCGGATGCGGGCGCTGAAGTACTCGAAGCAGATGGTCGACGACGTGTCCCAGCTGGTCTACCTGCACCTGCGGTTCCACGGCTACGGCGACGGGCGCTGGACCGACTCGGCGGTGCGCCGCTACGTCACCGACGCCGGCCCGCTGCTGAGCCGGCTGCACCGGTTGGTGCGCGCGGACTGCACGACCCGTAACAAGCGGCGCGCCGCGCGGCTGCAGGCCAACTACGACGACCTCGAGCAGCGCATCGCCGAACTGGCCGCCAAGGAGGATCTGGCGCGGGTGCGTCCCGACCTCGACGGCAACGAGATCATGCAGCTGCTGGGCATCCCGGCCGGCCCGCAGGTCGGCCGCGCCTGGAACTTCCTCAAGGAGCTGCGGATGGAGCGCGGGCCGCTGGACCGCGACGAAGCCGAGGCCGAATTGTTGAAATGGTGGAACGCCGAGGGCGGCTCCTCCGTCTGATCCCGGTATGGATTACTGCTTGGGTGCCGGCGACGGCACCGCATCGATGTGGAGTGCCCAACCGGACGTCGACACCGACGGTGACGGTGTGCTGGACGCGGTCGGGGTGGATCTGGACGACGACGGCCTGCGCGACGACGCGCTGCTCGACCTCGACGGCGACGGCCTGGCCGACCACGCCGCGCTGGACTTCGCCGCCGAACCCGCGTGGTTCACCGACGACGGCTCCGGCACCTGGGCGCTGGCCGCGGCCGCGCCGGGGTCGGGGTCAGCGCTGCGGTGGTACTCGCTGGACGGGGTCGAGCAGTCCGGCGGGCCGCTGGTGGATTTCGACGCCGACGGCGCGGCCGACGACCGGCTGTTCGACAGCGACGGTGACGGGGTGGCGGACCGGGCGATCGCCGAGGATGGGTCGATCGGTTTCGTCGACCTCGACGGGGACGGCCGGATGGACCTCAAGCTGGTGGACGCCGACGGCGACGGCGCCGCTGAGGACGCCGGCGCGCTGTAGGTTCTCGCCGAGAAGTAGCTGCCGTACGCATATCCCCAGGACGGGGTGTCAGAAAGCTACTTCTCGGCGGCTCTGAGCGCTCACCGGCCTCTGCCGGGCGGCCCCGCGAAGGCCTGCGCGATCGTCAGCCAGTGCTCGGCATCGGCACCGTGGGCGACCACGTCGAGCTCGTGTGGCGGGCGCCGCTGGGTCACCAACGCGCAGAAGTCGGCGGCCGAGCCGGTGATCCGCTGCGCCGCATCCGGCGGACCCCACGTCCACACGTCCCCGTCGGGCGCGCGTAGTTCCACGTGAAACAGTGCCTCCGGCGGGGTTTGGCCGTGCACGGTGTAGGCGAAGTCGCGGGTGCGCACGCCGATGTGCGCGATCGACCGCAGCCGGGCGGTGGGCGCGCGCCGCACCCCGAGCGCATCGGCCACGTCGAGCCCGTGCGCCCAGGTCTCCATCAGGCGCGCGGTGGCCATCGACGCCGCACTCATCGGCGGACCGAACCACACCAGCTTGCGGCCGTCCGCCACGGTGCGCAGCGCATCGTGCAGCCGGGTGCGGGTGGTGCGCCAGTCGGTGAGCAGCCGCTCGGGCGGGCCGGCGGCGAGTTCGGCCGCGGCGGTGTCGACGAAGCCGGTGGGGTCGGCGGCCGCGGTGGCCAGCACGTCGGCGAACCCGGCCTCGTCGGTCACCGAGATCAGCGCGACGCGGTCGGTCCACAGCAGATGCCCGATCTGATGCGCGATGCTCCAGCCCGGCGCGGGGGTCGGGGTGCGCCACTGCTCACCGGTCAGCGGGGCGACGAGCGCGTCGAGCTCCTCGCTCTCCGCGACGAGGTCATCGACGATCGGACCGGCTGCGCCCATGGGCTCACCGTAACCGCCCGACGGCCGCGTGCACCCCCAAGCCGATCAGATACAACGCGGAGCCGGCGACGGCCAGCAGCGGCGCCTGCCCGTCCGGCGGGATGACGGCGGCCGCGGCGGTGATCGCGGCGATGAACGACACCCAGAACAGCGAGTCCTGCACGGCGAACACGTGCCCGCGCAGCGGGTCCTCGACGTCGAGTTGCATTGCGCTGTCGGCACACAACTTGACCACCTGGCCCAAACCCCCGAGGACGAAACCGCACAGCACCATCACCGGCAGGTGCAGTGTCGCGCCGGCCAGTTGCACCAGCGCCGCGGCGCCCAGCGCCCCGTTGGCCGTCGCGTAGCGCCCCCACCGGTGGACCGCGGCCGGGGTCAGGACGGTGGCCAGGAAGGACCCGGTCCCGGTCGCGGCCACGAACAGCACCGCGGTGCCCAGGCCCGCGACGCCGACCGTCGGGATGTCGGTGTGCCGCACGATGACCAGCACCAGCAGCGTGTTGATGCCGAACGTCATCCGGTGCACCGCCAGCCCGGCCAGCGTCGCGGTCACCGCCGGCACGGCCAGCACGGTGCGCGCGCCGTGCACCCAGCCGGTCGCCACCGCGTAGAACACCGAGCCGTGCACGGCTCGGGCGCTGTCGTCGGGACCGAGGACCCGCGCCGGGAACCGAAGCGCGAGCAGCAGCGCGATCGTCACCGGGATCGCGACCATGAAGATGATGGCCGCGGCGCCGGTGTCGTCGGCGCCGATCAGCCGGCGTGGAACCAGCATGAAGTTGGCGCCCAGGAACGTGGCGACCGCACCCGTCGCGATGGCCACCGAGTTCATCGACACCATCTGCTCGCGCGGCACGACGTGCGGCAGGGCGGCCGACAGTCCGGAGCCGACGAACCGGGTGAAGCCGTTGACCAGCAGCGCCCCGCACAGCACCGCCAGATCGCTGGAGTGGGTGGCCAACAGCAGCCCGACGCCGAGGATCAGCACCAGCCGGCCGGCGTTGGCGCCCACCAGGACCAGCCGCCGATCCCAGCGGTCCAGCAGCGCGCCGGCGAACGGGCCCAGCAGCGAGTAGGGCAGGAACAGCACCGCGAACGCCCCGGCGATCGCCCACGGATTGGCGGCGCGTTCGGGGTTGAACAACAGCGCGCCGGCCAGCCCCGCCGAGAACAGACCGTCGCCGAACTGGCTGACGATGCGCAATTCGAGCAGCCGCCGGAAGTTCGGGAGGGCCCGCACGGACCGCAAACCGGCCAGCGAGAGGCGCGGGTTGTTCACAGCGGCCACTCCCTTGCGGTGGGGCACCGACCGCGCAGCGGCGACGAGGTGGATCGGCGCAGTCTCACCCTACAAATATCCAGCGGTCCGGCGCTTGATGGACACAGCCGACGGCTGGGGTGCCATGATGGATGGATGGCTCAGCCCGAGGACCCGGAAGACTTCGTCGCACCCGCGGCGCAGCGGGTGCGTGCCGGGACGTTGCTGTTGGCCAACACCGATCTGCTCGAGCCGACCTTCCGGCGCAGCGTCATCTACGTGGTGGAACACAACGACGGCGGGACGCTGGGCGTCATTCTGAACCGGCCCAGTGAGATGGCGGTCTACAACGTGCTGCCGCAGTGGGCCAAGCTCACCACCAAACCCAAGACGATGTTCGTCGGCGGCCCCGTCAAGCGCGACGCCGCGCTGTGCCTCGGCACGCTGCGGGTCGGCGCGGACGCCGAGGAGGTGTCCGGTCTGCGGCACGTGTCGGGCCGCATCGTCATGGTCGACCTCGACGCCGATCCCGACGAGCTGGCCCCGGTGCTCGAGGGCGTGCGGATCTTCGCCGGCTACTCCGGATGGACCATCGGTCAGCTCGAGGGCGAGATCGAGCGCGACGATTGGATCGTGTTGTCCGCGTTGCCTTCTGACGTGCTGGTGGAGCCGAAGGTGGATCTGTGGTCGCGGATCCTGCGCCGTCAGCCGATGCCGTTGGCGATGCTGGCGACGCACCCGATCGATACCAGCCGTAACTGAGGATCAGCCCGGCGGGGGAGGCGGCGCGGTCTCGGGCAGCAGGGTCTCGGGCAGCACCGTCCCCGGCAGCGGGTCGTCGAGGTGTTCGACGGGGATCTTGCCGAACATCGAGTGCCAGTACGCGTGCATGCCGCGCGCGCTGTTGATCCGCCCGGGCGCGTGCGGGTCGCCGGGGCCCAGGACATACGGCGACAGGTGCGGGGGTTGGTCGGGCTTGGGCTTTCGGAAGTTCAGCGGGTCCATGAACTGACCGCCGTTGACGATCTCGAGGCCCGGGGGAGCGGCGGGCTGGCCGCCCGGCGCCGACGGCACCGAATGTTGGCCCAGCACAAGCTCATCCAGCGGGGTCGAGGCCAACTGCTCGGGAAGGCTCGGCGGCGGCGCGGGGGCCGGCTGCGGCGCGGGGACCGGATC
>JAEWRC010000106.1 GCA_023460175.1 Actinomycetes bacterium | reverse complement strand
CATCACCCAAGACGACTGGCACGTCCGACTCCTCGGCCCCGGCGGCACCGTCAACAACGTCACCGAACTCAAAACCGGCGACCACCTCCTCGGCTACATCCCCACCGAATCACGCCACGTCGGACTGCCCATCACTGAGTTCTGTGACGAACGCTGAGCTCGGATCCACGACGGGGCGGCGGTCCTGGCTGCGGGGACGGGCGCTCGGGATCGACATCATGGCGGTCATCGCCTCCAGCGCCGCGACCGGTGTGCTGGGATTCGTCTTCTGGACGGTGGCCGCGCGCGGCTACAGCACCGCTGAGGTCGGCCGGGCGTCGGCCATCATCACCTCCGCGGCCACGACGGCCACCCTGGCCACGCTGAGCCTCGGCAGCCTCTACGAGCGGTTCCTGCCCGTAGCCGGCCGGGATTCACGACGTTACGTTCGCTCCGGGATTGCCGTGGTCGTCACGACGGCCATGCTGTTCGGCGCCGTATTTCTTGTGCTGGGCCCGCGCGAGCAGCTCTTTCCCGACGCCCTCGAAATGCTCCTGTTCCCCGGTTTCGTCGGGATTCTGGCGCTCTTTGCGTTGCAGGATCAGATCCTGATCGGACTGGGCCGCACCCGCGTGATCCTGACCAAGAACGTCAGCCAGTCGGTCATCAAACTGATCGCCGTGGCGGCGCTGATCCCGCTCGCCACCGGCTCAGCAATTGTATGGTCCTGGATGCTGCCGGCGGCTGTGATCGCGATCGTGGTGGGCATTCGGGTGATCACGCCCGTCAGCCGCCGCCACGACGGCGACCCCGATCTGCCACCGCGCTCGGCGCTTTTCCAGTTCTTCGCGAGTTCCTGTGCCATCAATGCCGTCCTGGTGGTGGTCCCGCTGGTGGTGCCGCTGATCATCGTCGCCCGGCTGGGCACCGAGATGAACGCCTACTTCTCGATGTGCTGGCTGCTGGTCAGCACCATCGGTGTGCTGCTGGGCGCCACCGCCGCTCCCTTCATCGCCACCGCCTCGGCCCCCGGAGCAGACCTGCGCTCCTGCACCTTGCGATTCACCGTGATGTGCTCGGCCGCAGGGCTCCTCGGCAGCTCAGGGCTGTTCGTGGCCGGCCCCACCGTGCTGTCCATCATGGGTCCGGAGTACGCCGAAGAGGGTGGCCGGTTGATCCGCCTGATGGCGCTGACCCTGCCCATGTTGGCGGTGCTGAGCATCTATACCGCCATGGCCCGGCTGCGTCGCCGCCTCAGGCTGGCGGTCACCGTCCAGTTGTTCGGCGCCGTCCTGATCATCTGCGGGGTTGCCTACACCACGCCGATCTGGGGCATCGACGCCGTCGGATACGCCTATCTGAGCGCCGAGTTGATCTCCGTCGCCATCGTCGCGGTGCCGACCTTCCGGCACGTCCGGCGTGCGCTGCGCAGTTCCGCACCCGCCGAACCCATCGACGACTCCGCGGTCCTCCCACCCCGGTATGCCGACAGCCCGTTGCAATTCGACTCGGTGGCAGCGCAATTCGCCGCCGTGGTGCAGGACCAGCCCGACCGCATCGCGGTGCGCACCGCCGACGACGCGATGACCTACCGCGATCTTTCCGCCGCCGCCGGCTTCTGGGCGGGGAAGATGTCGACGTCCAACGACAATCAGGTAGTACTGCTTTCGGCCGGTCTGTCGCCGGCCACCGTCGGGGCCGTACTGGGGGCGTTCAGTTCGACCGCCGTACTCGTTGCGCTCGACCCCGGACTGCCGGTGCCGCGGGTGCAGAACATCGTCGAGATTCTCACCCGCAATGGCCGGTGCGCTGATCTCATGCTCACCGACGATCCGCACGGCGAGCTCGCCGCGACACTGGCACCGGCCTGCCGCGTCGAGACCACCGCCCTCACCGCTGCCGGCGACATCAACGCCGCGCCGTCCGCGGCCGGCCGGGAGGACGTGACCAGCATCCAGTTCACCTCGGGTTCGTCCGGCGTGCCGAAGGCGGTGCTGCACGGCAACGGAATGTGGTTGTGCGACGCGCAACTCATGAGCACCCGATTCGATATCCGATCGGGACGCAAGGTGGCGCTGTGCATGCCGATCAGCTTCGGTGCGGGGCTCAATGTGCTGATCGGCTCGCTGCTCAACGGCGCCGAGGTGATCGCCATCGACTCCCGGCGCGAACACGCCCGCGCCGCGTTCGAACGCATCGGGGAAAGCGGCGCCGAGATCATGGTGGCGACGCCCGCGTTCCTCGAAGCGCTGGCGACCGCCGCGCACGGGGATCAACTGCCGAGTCTGTCGCGCGTGGTGACCACCGGAGAAGCCGCCTACGCCCGGCACGTGGAGAGCTCCCGCGGGCTGGCGCCTCGCGCGGTGTTCACCAACTGGGTGGGTTCCTCCGAGGCCAGTTCCATCGCGACCTACGACGTCGTCCCCAGCGCCGAGATCCCCGACGGCGCCATCCCGGCCGGAATCGCCTCACCGCACAAGAGGATCGACGTCGACGACACCGGGGCGGTCACGGTGAGTTCCCGCTACCTGGCGCTGGGCTACCTGGAACCAGAAGCGTCCTCGAGCCGATTTCTGTTCAATGCCGACGGCACCCGATCGTTCATCGGCGGCGACGTCGGCCGGCTGGACTCCGACGGGAACCTGATTCTGCTCGGCCGGGCCGACACCGCGGTCAAGGTCCGCGGCTACCTGGTCGAGCCCGCCGAGATCGAGGCGGTGTTGCTGAGCTACCCGGAGGTGCGCGAGGCCGTCGTGGTGCTCAGCCCGCGGCGGGGTGCAGCCGAAGACACCGACCCACGGCTGGCGGCCTACGTGGTCGCCCGGCCCGACGCGCGAACGCCGTCGATCGCCGAGATCCGCACCCGGTTGCACCACGACCTGCCGGCCTGGATGGTCCCGGCCGACCTGATGATCCTGTCGGAACTCCCCCGCACCGAACGGGGCAAGGTCGACCGGCCGGCGCTGCCGGTTCCGACCCGGGCAGCCTCGGAACCACCCCGTGGCAGGCTGGAGACGGCGATCGCCGAGATCTGGTGCGAGGTGCTTCAACTCGCCGAAGTCGGGCGCACCGAGAGCTTCTACGCCCTCGGCGGCGATTCGTTGGCCGTCACCGACATGCTCAGCCGGATCGGCGACACCCACAGCGTGCGACTCTCGCATGCGGACCTGGCCAGTGCCCCCACCCTGGCGCAGTTCGCCACCACCGTCACCGACCGAACCTCGGCACAGCTTCCTGAGCATCGGAGGACGCTGGCGCCCACCACCGTGCCCCTGCGCGCGCTGGACGCGGATCGACGTGACGGGCCGGTGCTGTTCTGTTTCACCGGCGCCGGCGCCTCGGCACTGTCCTTCGTCCCGCTGGCCGATCTCATCGACCCGGCGACCGCGGTGTACGCGTTCATTCCGCACGGGTTGGAGAATCGCGGTCTGCCGGACTGGACCGTGGCCCGCGCGGCGCGGCGGCACCTGACCGATCTGCGCCGGCTACAGCCGAGCGGCCCCTATCGTCTGGTTGGTCACTCCCTGGGCTGCTACATCGCCCTCGAGATCGCCCGGCAACTCGAAGGCGATGGCGAAAGCGTGGAACTGGTCACGCTTTTGGATCCGTTCATGCCGCCCGCGGTGGTCCGTGCCGCACGCCGGGAGAATCCGGCGCTGGCTGAGCGCGCTGCGGCACCCGCGGCCGAGCACCTGGAGAGCCGTCGGGAACTCTGGCGCCGGCGGATCCTGATCCCGACGGCCGGGTTGGTCCAGTACAACGGCCAGCGGCAGGCGCAGGCCCTCGAGGAGGTCGGCGTCCGAGTCGGCCGACTGCACCGCCCACAACCGTGGAGGGGCCGCGCCCTGCTGCTGCTCAGCTGCCTGAATCCGGCTAATCCAGCGCTGTGGAGTCGGCTACTGACCGGTGAACTGCGCACCGAAACGCTGTCGTGTGACCACAATTCGATTCTGCGCGAGCCCTACGCCTCCGCAGTGGCCGGCTTCATGGCCGAATACGCCGCCGACCACGCTCACGAGGACGCGTCGAACCGGATGTCCCCGACAACACCGTGATGATCTGACCCCGGCAGATCGATCCGGCGCAGGTCCGTCGGGGTGCCGCCACGGGTGAGGACCTTGTCGATGGCCAGCACCGCGGGATATGGACGTCCGGCCGGGTAGGTTCCGATGATCCCCTTGCCGAGGAAATTCGCGGCGTCCAGCAGCGGGCCAGCGCCCTCGACAGCGGAATTGGCCAACAGATCCCGGAACTGGCGGTGGTCGTAGGTGGAGTTGAAATCGGCGCCAACCACCAGCGGCCGCGGATCTTCGGCCAACGCGCCCCGGAGTCGGCGCAGTTCATAGGCCCACTTCCAAGCCGGCTCCGGGTAAGGGGGTAGCGGATGCAGGGCGTAGACCACGAGGGGCTCGAGTTCCGGGATCTCGGCGACGGCCTTGATGTTGTTCAACGCAAACCCGTCGAGTACCGCGCCGTCGCGCAACGGGAATCGCGAGAAGATTCCCGCGCCCCCACCGCCTTTGCGTGGATACAGCACCGAATAGGGCAGCGCGTCGGTCAGGCCCGTCTCGGTCAGCCGGTGCACCGCCTCCGGTGTCAGTTCGATGACGGTCAGCACATCGACGTCGTTGGCCGTAGCGGTTCGCGTCAGCGCTTCCAGGTCGGCCTGCCCCAGCCAGATGTTCGCCTGCATGAGCCGGACCGTCACCGATCGGTCCGGTTGCGTCGCGGGGCCGGCACCGATGAATTGCGGTAGCTGCGAACCCACCCCGGCCACTGCAACCACGACCGCCAGGATCGCGGCCACCCACTGCCGCGCCGCCAGCAGTGTCGGCACCGCCAGGACACCGGCCAGTACCGCGAGCGGCGTGAACGAGGCGATCAACGTCATCGTGGTGCTCACGGTCCCGATGAAATGCGCCGAAATGCCCAGCGCCGCCGCCAACAACACTGCCCAGCCCACGGCGCCGGCACCCCAGCGCAGTAACGTCGCGCCCCGCCGGTCGGGCGCCAGACGGATCATCGGCCGGACGGCTCAGCGGAGCGGCCGGCCACCTGCGACATCGAGGAACCCAGCCGTGGCAGAAGGCTCACTGCGCAGTCACCCTGACCCAATCCACCACCATTCGTGACGGATTCGGCGTGGACTCGTCCGGCGGTCCGGACCAATCACTGCCCACCGCGAGATTCAGCACCAGAAAGAACGGGTCTTCGAACACCCAGTCCCCCTTGGCTGCCAGGTCCGCCGGCGTGACCGTGAACAGCGTCCGGTCATCGATGCCGGTGACGATCTTGCCGGGGCTACGCTCGACCCAGTAGGTGCGGAACTGTCCCGCCAGCGGGAACGGCACCGCACCGGACTTCGCAATCTCCTGTCCTCGCTCCGACTCGGCACTGGGAGCATGGATTCCGGTGTGATAGTCCGTGGCAAGATTGATGGTTTCGATCACGTCGATCTCGCCGCACTCCGGCCAACTGACGTCGTCGACGTTGCCCCCGAGCAACCAGAACGCCGGATGCAGTCCCACCCCCGCGGGCAGCGCGATGCGTGCCTCCGCGCGGCCATGGGTGAACTCGAAGCTGCCTTTCGTCATCAGCCGCGCCGAGGTGATCCGATCAGGCTCATCCAGTAGCGCGGTGATGACCAGGTGCCCCTGCCCATCGAGACTGACGTTCTCCGGATTGTCGGTGTAGGTCTGCAGCTCCTTGTTCCCCCAGCCGCCGCCACCGGTGGCGTAACGCCACTGCCCGCCCGGCAGGGTATCGGCCGGGCCATCGAACTCGTCGGCGAAAAGCACCGTCCCGCCGGATGGTTCGGCCTGGCCGACCGGCACGTCGGCGGCGCAGCCACACAGCACTGTCGCCAGCAGAACGGCCGCGAGTTGCCGATGGATCGCCCAGCGGGCCGACCGGAGCGAGCGTGGCCCCCACGGCCGGCGCCAATTCAATGTGGGATCCTTCCGAGTTGCCCGAGCACGCTGCTTTGTATCAGAACCACCGCCTTTGGTGGGGACCTACGACACGGCGCCCTCAGCCGGGCGTTCCCGAGCCACCTACGGGTCGATCGACGCGCAGGTTGGTGTCGAGAAACTCCAGGAGGGAGTGGAAGGTGGGGGCAGGCCCGTCCGACGTCGTAGTGACACCGTTGGCCGTTGCCCGGACCGTACGTCCCTCGGAGTGCCCGGGACTATCCAGGTAGGCGTCGGTGTGCCCGACCCCTGGCACCACCGTCAGCGACGCCGTCCCGCCGGCTCGCACATAGGCGTCGAACAGGATCTCGGACTGATTGACCGGCACGTACGGGTCGGCGGTGCCGTGCACGATGTAGGCCGGTGGGCTGTCCTCGCGGACGTAACGGGCCGGGTTCGCCGCGGCGACCGCCGCGGGATCGGACTGGATCGGGAAACCCATGAGCTCGGATTCCGGGGAGTCGGCAGCGTCATGGGTGGCCTCGCCGGGCAGTGCGTGACTGTCCATCGCGAGGAAGTCGGTCGGACCGTAGAGATCGATCACCGCCCGGACCGCACTGGACCAGCCGGGATTGCCGAGATTCCCTTCGAACTCGGGGATGTCGGAGGTCAGCGCCGCCATCGTCGCGACCCATGCGCCGCTGCTGCTCCCCATGATCGCGAATCGCGTCGAATCCAGGCCGTACGCACCCGCGTTCGCCCGCAGGAACCGGATGGCGGCCTTGACATCGTGCAACTGCCCGGGGAACTTGGCCTGGCTGCTGTTGCGAACATTGAGCCCGACAACCGCATAACCGTGCCGGACCCATTTGCGCGCGATCTCTCGCGGGCCGACCATGCCGCTCAACTCGGCGGGTGTCATCGGGGCATCCGGTTCCGCCGGATTCGGCAGGTCAGCCTGGGCGGGTGGGGCATCAGCGGGTGGGAACGCCTCCCCCTTCGAGTCGTCACTGCGGAACGCCGACCCGAGTTGGTGTATCAGCACCGGGACGGACCACTTCGCGTCGTGCGGCATGTACAAGTCCAGCAGGTGTCCCTCACCCACCGGCGCCGCGTAGGCCAGATCCTGATAGACGACGTAGTCTTCGGTCACCATCGGGTCCGGCAGCGGCGAGCCGGCCTCGAGTTGGGGGGATTCCCCGGTGGCACAACCGGACACGACCGCACCCACTCCGGTGAGCACCACCAGCCCCGCCCCGAGAAAAGACCGTCGGCTCATCGAATCGGTCATTGAGTGTTGTCACCTCTCGAGTGCGGGGCATCGGCCCGAGCCGTCCCGAACCATAATAGGTTAGCCTAACAATACTTGGTGAGGTCTCCTGCGCCAGACGGGGCTGACCAGCAGGCACGGCCGGACCCGCTCAGTGAGATCGGGGCGCCCCAGCCGGCGCCAGCCGACCACCCGCGCGGGAAATGCCATCGAGAACCCTTGTCCACAGGGAGATTTCACGTTCTCGGCGACCGGCCCCAGCGCGGGAGCAGCTACTCGGTCCGACGCAGCGCGGCGGCGAACATCGCGTCCGTGCCGTGCCGGTGCGGCCACAACTGCACGGCACCGGCGGCCGCGCCACCCGCATCCAGGTCCTGCACCGGTGCGAACAGTTCGCGGGTGTCGAGGCCGACGACCGGCTGGCGGCGCAGCGCGTCGGCGACGATCCCGGCCGTCTCGGCCAGATGCGGCGAGCAGGTCGCATACAGCACCACCCCGCCGGGGCGGGTCAGCGCGATCGCCGAGGCGAGCAACTCGCGCTGCAGCTTGGTCAGCTCGGGGATGTCGTTGGGCTGCCGGCGCCATCGCGCCTCCGGGCGGCGCCGCAATGCGCCGAGCCCGGTGCAGGGCGCATCCACGAGCACCCGGTCGAAGCCGGGCTCCAGGCCCGGATCGCGGCCGTCGACCCGCAGCACCTCCACGTCCAGGCCGCGGGTGTTCTGCTCGACCAGGTCGGCACGGCGCGGCGTCGGTTCCACCGCGGTGACCGCGGCCCCCTGCTGCGCAGCCAGGGCGGCCAGCAGGGCGGTCTTGCCGCCCGGGCCGGCGCACAGGTCCAGCCAGCGCCCCTGGTCGGGACCCTCGATCGGGGCCAGGGTCAGCGCGCGGGCCACCAGTTGGCTGCCCTCGTCCTGTACCAGCGCCTGACCGTCGCGGATGGGGGCCAGCTGCCCGGGGTCGCCGCCGGACAGGTGCACCGCATACGGGGAGTAGCTGCCGACCTCGCCGTCGACGGCCGCGGCCAGCTCGGCGGCGGTCAGGGCGCCGGGGCGGGCCGCCAGGTGCACGCCGGGGCGCTGGTTGTCGCTGACCAGCAGCGCCTCGAGTTCGCCGGCGCGCGCACCCAGGGCATCGGAGAACGCCTGGGCGATCCAGCGTGGATGCGATTGCGCGAAGGCCAGGTGACCGATGGGGTCGGCGGCCGCCGCCGGGGCCAGCTCGGCCACCCAGACGGCTTCGTCCTTGCCGGCGATGGTGCGCAACACGCCGTTGACGAATCCCGCGCGGGCAGAATCGAATTCGATACCCGCCTGTTCGACGGTGGTGGACACCGCGGCGTGCGGTTCGACGCGGGTGCGCAGCAACTGATAGGCGCCGAGACGAAGCAGTTCGAGCAGCACCGGGTCGATACGCTCCACCGGCCGGTTCGCGGCGGCGGTAATCACCGCGTCGAGCAGGCCGCGGCTGCGGGAGGTGCCGTAGGTCAGTTCGGTGGCGAATGCGGCATCCCGGCCGGTGATCCCGCGCTCGGCAAGCAGGGCCGGCAACGCGAGGTTGGCGTAGGCGTCGCGCTCGGAGACCGCGCGCAGCACGTCGAACGCGGCGCGGCGAGCGGGATCCAAGGGGCGGCGCGATGAGGAGCGGCCGCGGCGGGGTGGACGGCGGTCGTTCATGTCGCGGTCGCTTCGGTCAGCCGCGCCCCGCGGGCCCAGTCGGCCGCGGCCATCGACTTCTTCCCCGGGGGTTGCAGTGAACCCAATTGCACGGGCTGCGAACCCGTTCCGATCAGCACGCGGTTGCGTTCGACCCGGATCTGTCCCGGGCCCAAGCCCTCGGCATCGACCACCGTCACCGCACCGAGCTTGACGCGCAGGTCGCCGATCATGGTCCAGGCCCCCGGATTCGGTGTCACCGACCGGATTTGGCGGTCGACCACGTGGGCCGGCAACGTCCAGCGCACCCGGGCGCTCTCGACGGTGATCTTGGGCGCCAGGCTGACCCCGTCGGCGGCCTGCGGGACCGCGGTCAGGGCGCCGTCGGCGATCCCGTCGAGGGTGGCCTCGAGCAGCCCGGCGCCGGACTCCGCCAAGCGTTCGAGCAGATCACCTGCGGTGTCGTCGTCGCGGATGGTCTCGGTGACCACGCCGTAGACCGGCCCGCTGTCCAGCGCCGGTTCGATCTCGAAGGTGGTGGCGCCGGTGACGGCATCGCCGGCGGCGATGGCGGCCTGCACCGGCGCCGCGCCGCGCCAGGCCGGCAGCACCGAGAAGTGCAGGTTCACCCAGCCCCGCGGGGGCACCGCCAGCAGCGGTTCGCCCAGTAGCGCCCCATAGGCCACCACCGGGCAGCACTCGGGACCCAACTCGGCGAGTTCGGCGACGAACTCCGCGGAGTTGGGCCGGCTCGGTTTGAGCACCGGGATGCCGTGCTCGGCGGCCAGCGCGGCGACCGGCGACGGCGTCGGCTTGCCGCGCCGCCCCGAGACGGCGTCGGGCCGGGTGAGCACCGCGACCACCTCGTGACGCGGCGAGTCGATCAGCCGACGCAACGAGGGCAACGCCGGCGTGGGCGTGCCGGCAAACACCAAACGCATCCGGTCAGTCTAGGGCTCGTCCCGGTAGTAATCGCGCTCGGTCACGCCCGCCGAACCCGCGACCAACATCCACGGGATGGTGCCGATGGTGCGGTTCAGGGTCGCCACCGCGTCGTTGTAGTACTGGCGGGCGAACGCGAGCTTGTCCTCGGTGTCGGCCAGGGTCTGCTGCAGATGCAGGAAGTTGTTCGACGAATTCAGTTGCGGGTGACCGGCTCCCACCTTCAGTACCTGGCCCAGAGCGCGATTGAGTTGGCGTTCGGCGGCGCTGCGTTGGGCCACCGATGCCCCCGCGGTCGCCGAGGTGAGCGCGGCGCGCGCAGCGGTGACGCGCTCGAGGGTCGCCCGCTCGTGCTGGGCGACCGCACCCACCGTGCTGACCAGCGCCGGCAAAAGCGCCGCCCGTCGGGTGAGTTGCACATCGATGCCGCCGAGGGCCTCGTCGACCCGCACATCGGCCGCCCGCAGCTTGTTGTAGCCGACCACGAAGGTGAGCAGGACACCGACGGCCGCCAGCAGCGCCAGGATCAGTACGAACGTCACCACGACCCGCCTCCTCCACCTCCGCCGCCGCCCCCGCCGCCACCACCCCCGCCTCCGCCGCCGCTGCTCGAGGACGACTGGGAGGCCGTGTAGGCGCCGATGGACGACGACAACGCCGACTCGAAGCTATCAAAACCCGCCGGTCCCGAACCGCCCGAGAACGCGGCACCGGAGTCCGAGGAGTGGTACCAGGTGGGGGCCGGGGCCGCGGCGCCGGTGGCCGCCTGATACTTCTGCGCCCACAGCGCCGCCGCGCCGGCGGCAACCGCGAATGGCAGATACGCGGTGTAGAGGTCCTTGCGCGCGGCGAAATCGAATCGGGCCTCGGCCGAGTCGGTAACCAGCACGCGATGGAAACCTCCCGCGTGCGACCACAATTCGCGGCCGGCGGCGGTGCGCCGGGTCCCGGTGCCGGCCCGCCAGGACCGGGCCGACAGGACGAAGAAGACCGCGAACGGCACCACCCACATGGTGGCCGGGAAGAGCCATCGGAAGGTGGCCAGCACCGCACAGACCAGCGCGACCAGGTTGGCCACGCGCACCCAGTGCTCAGCGGGCCGGGACACCAGTAGCCCCGCGTCGAATCCCCAGGCCCGCAGCGCCTCGTCGAGATCGGACTTGGCCTGCGAGAGCCGCTTTCCCGCCGACACCGTTCCGTGCGCCTTGAACTCCGCGCCCGCGCGATCGATCTTCAGGGCCGAGGCCACCGCCTTGCTGACCGGATCGAGTTCGGCCCAGTCCTGGGCGCGGGCGACGTTGCGGATCGACCACTTCTTCTCGCCGTGCTGGTGCATCTCGATCAGCCCGCGCTCGGCGAGGTAGAACAGCGTGGCGGTCAACGCATTCCGGCTCACCGACTCGGTGCGGATGTACTCACACTGCACGGGACTCAGACCCGGCGGCGGAGCGTACTGCAGGGGGAACCCCGGCGACGGCTCCACGGTGCGGCGGTACATCAGGACCGCGCCGGCCCCCGCCAGCACCGTCAAACCCGTCACCGCGAGCACGCCCGGCACAGAGCGGCCGAGGACCGGATCCCAGCGATAGGACCAGGGCAGTTCGGTGCGCGCCGGCGCGGGCATGCCCACCTCGGCGCGCACGGTCACCGGGGTGCGGGGCGCCAAGCCGTCCGCGAGGATCCTGAGCCGGGCGGTGTCGGTGTCGAGTGCGGGGCAGGGTGTGCCGTCACCGCGTCCGACCCAGCACTGCACCCCGGACACGGCGGCCGGCAGGCTGACGGTGATCTCGGCGCGTTCGATGACGTTGTCCCAGCCCGGCGCGATCACGTTCCAGTAGAACACCGCGCCGGTGTCGCCCGTGTCGAGGACACCGGGCACCGTGTAGCGGATCTCGAAGACGTGCTCGCCGTAGTCCAGGTAACGGTCGGGGTCGCCGATCTTGGCCACCCGGAAGCGATCTCGTCCCGACCACAGCAACTCGTAGGGGATCTCGCCGTCGTCCATCCGGATCGAGGTGACGATCGGCTCCTGCCGCACCCGGGGGCTGTTCGGGTTGGCCACGTCCCAGTAGCGGAAGATGCCGTGCCGGTCCCCCGGAAAACGGGCGGTGATGATCTCGGTCGCGGCCAGGTTCCCGTCGGCGTCGACGTGGTAGTGCGCGCGGTAGTCGGTGATGATCACCGGATCCGAGGCCGCGGCGCCGGTGGACTCCCCGGTGAACACCAATGGCCACAGCACCGCCAGGGCCGCGACGATCGCTGCGGTGAGCCAACGGAGGCTCCGGCCGAACCCACCCATACCAGTCCCCCGCGTTCTCCGCCCGCATGGCCGGTAATACCTTATGCGCTCAACCGAAGTGCAGCGGGTCGATCTGCACCCGAACCGGATCGTGTTCGCGACGGGCGCTGAGCACCGCGGTGGCCCCGCGCAACGCCGAGGCCAACGCCAGCCCCTGATCGCGGCCCACCCGCACCAGCATCCGGACCACCTCGACCCCCGGGTCCAGCCCGGGTGGTCGGCGCGCGCCCACCGGCAGTTCGACCGGTCCGAGCACATCCGCCGATCCAAGGGCCGACCCGAGCGCCGAACCGGGGATCCCGGCCTCGGCCAACAACGCCGCCACGCCGTCGGAGGTCCCGTCGAGGGCGGCCATGTGCACGCTCGGCGGCAGCCCGACCTCGGCGCGTTCGTCGAGTTCGGCCTCGGCGGCCCCGACCGGATCCCAACGGATCAGCATCTGCACGGTGGGGATCGCGGCCTCGGCGACCGCCACCACCGTCCCGCCGTCGCGGTGTGGGCGGACCTGCGCGGCCGCCGCCAGCCAGCGGCGCAGGGTGTCCTCGGCCGCGCGCAGGTCCTGCCGGCCCAGCAGCGCCCAGCCGTCGAGCAGCAGCGCCGCCCCGTATCCGCCGTCGGCCACCGGTTCGGCGCCGGGCGTCGCGATCACCAGGCCGGCCCGGGCGTCGACCGTGTCGACCATCGAGTCCCCCGAGGACGTGATGACGGGGACCCCGGGGAACGCCCGGCCGAACTCCTCGGCGGTGCGGCGCGCGCCGATGACGACCGCCCGCACCGCATCCGAGCCGCAGCGCACGCAGCGCAGGGTCGGGTCGACGCGTCCGCACCATCGGCATTCGGCGCCGACGGCCCGGCGTTCGGTCAGCGACAGCGGCCCCGTGCAGTGTCGGCAGCGCGCGACGGTGCGGCACCGCGCACACGCCAGCGAGGGCACATATCCCCGGCGCGGAACCTGTACCAGCACCGGCCGATCGGCCTGCAGCGCGGTGCGGGCGGCCCGCAGTGCCACCGACGGCAGCCGGGCCGTACGCGCGGCGGGATCGCGCTCCTGCTCAAAGCCGTCGTCGTCGAGCGCGACCACCCGCGGGGCCCGCTCGCGCAGCACCGGCCGCGATGCCACCAGGTCGTGCGCCCAGCCGCTGCGCACCAGGGCCTGCGCCTCGGCGGTGCGGGCGAACCCGCCGATGACCGCGGCGCAGCGCAACTGGTGTGCGCGCAGCATCGCCACCTCGCGGGCGTGCGGGTACGGGGCGCGCGGCTCCGACAGCGTGTCGTCGCCGTCGTCCCACACCACCACCAGGCCCAAATCGTGCACCGGCGCGAACACCGCGCTGCGGGTGCCGATCACGAAGTGGGCGCCGCCGCGCAGCACCGACAGCCAGCGTCGATAGCGTGCGGTGGGCCCCAGCCCCGCCGACAGCGCGACCACCGCGTCGGGGCCGCAGCGCGCGACGGCGCTGTGCCACAACGCATCCACGTCCCGCTGATCCGGGACGACGGCCAGAACCCGGCGGCCGCCGCGCAGCGTGGCCGCGGCCATGTCGGCGATCCGGTCGGTCCATGACTCACCGGGCAGGGCCTGCCACACGGCGCGTACCGCGCGGGCCTCCTCGAGGGCGGTCAAGAAGGTCGGACCGCCGGCGTAGCCGGCCCAGGCCGCCGCGTCGGGTGCGGTGGCCTCGAACGGCGTTGGCGCCGCGGCGGTTTCCTTCTCCACCCGGGCGTGCCGCGGCGGGATCGCCAGGCGCAGCACGTCGGGCCGGGTGCCGGCGTAGCGCGCCGAGACCGCGTCGGCCAGCCGCCGCACCTCCGGGGTGAGCACGCGTTCGGGCGACACCACCCGGTCCAGCCAGCCGAGTTTGCCCTCATGGTCGGTGTTCCAACGTCGTTCGAGCACGAAGGCGTCGACCAACCGGCCGTGAAACCGGACGCGGACCCGGACCCCGGGTTGGGCGTCGTCGGACTGTTCCTCGCGCACCAGATAGTCGAATTCGCGATCCAGATGCGGCACCGTGAGCATCGGCAGCACCCGGGCGATCGGCTCGTGCTCGGCGGCCTTGCGTTCGGCGGTCACGGTGGGGACGGGCGGCCGAAGAAGAAGCCCGCGGTGATCAGCACCTGGGACAGCGCGTAGGCCCACCAGATCGGCGCCGCGAGCAATTGGTCGTGCCGGATGAACTCGCTGATCCCGATCATCGAGTCCGAGACCGCGAAGCACACCGCGCCCGCGGCGGTCCACCACGTGGGCAGCCGAGCCAGCAGCGCCGCGCACACCATGGCGCCGAGCACCGCGATGTACAGCGTCACCGGCACGGTCAGCCCGTCGACCGCCAGGTGCGGCCAGAACCAGATCAACAGCGCCGCGCAGGCGAGCACCACCACCACCGCGGCGCCGGCGCGCCCGGGCGTGACCCGGACCAGCGGGACCAACGCGCCCAGGTAACACAGGTGGGCGACCAGGAACGCGCCGAGGCCGCCCACGAAGGACGGCTCCCACCAGGGCATGGCCAGCAGCAGATCACCGACGGCCGAGAACAGCAGCGCGCCCAGCAGCCAGCGCCGCTCGCGCACCCGCGGGTGGCTCAGCGCGGCCGCGGCCAACAGCAACGCCATCGCGGCCTTGACCGCCGGCTGGCCCCAGAACTGGCCGGTCAGGTCGGCGCCCGAGGGCAGGCGCAGCGCCGCGAACAGCAGAAATATTCCGTAACCGGCGCCGACCACCGCGCCGGCGATCCACAGCCGGGATTGCGGTGCACGCGTCACCGAGGAGGGGGATACCACTCTGCGAACGTAGCCGACGGCTACCGATAGGTTGAGGCGATGGCGAGCATCGACCCCATCCTGCAGCAGGTCCTCGAGGCGGTTCCGTTCCGCCTGTCCCCCACCGACGGCCCGGAGGCGGCCCGCAAGGCCCTGCGGGACCTGCCCCGCGCGCCGCTGCACCCCGAGGTGCGCGCGGAGGATCGCAAGGTCGACAGCGCGGCCGGGCCCATCCCGATCCGGATCTATTGGCCCCCGGAACATTCCGGGGCGGCACCGGTGGTGCTGTTCCTGCACGGCGGCGGGTTCGCCGCCGGCGACCTCGAGACCCACGACGGGACCGCGCGCCAGCATGTCGTCGGGACCGACGCGATCGTCGTCGCCGTCGACTACCGGCTGGCCCCCGAACACCCGTACCCGGCGGCCGTCGACGACGCCTGGGCCGTGCTGCAGTGGATCGCCGAGCACGCCGAACAGTTCGGCGGCGATCCGCGGCGGCTGGCCGTCGCCGGCGATTCGGCCGGCGGCAACCTCGCGGCGGTGCTGGCCCAGTTGGCCCGCGACGCCGGCGGACCGGAGCTGCGCTTGCAGCTGTTGTGGTACCCGGCGATCACCTGGGACACCACGCTTGCCTCCTACACCGAGAACGCGCACGCGCCGATCCTCGACCTCGAGGCCATCGCCGGGTTCAGCGCCTGGTACGCCCCGGACGTGGACCTGACCGACCTGGCCGCGCTGCCCGCCACGCTGGCACCGAGCCGGGCCGCCAACCTGGCCGGGTTGGCGCCGGCCTACATCGCGGTGGCCGGCCACGACCCGCTGCGCGACGACGGCATCAGCTACGGCGAACAGCTGGGCAAGGCCGGTGTCGCCGTCACCGTCGATCACGCCGAGACGCTGATCCACGGGTACCTCGGCTATGCCGGGGTGGTGCCCGCGACCACGGAGGCGATGGATCGCGGATTGGCCGCCCTGAGGGCCGCCCTGCACGCTTAGAGTCGGGACATGGGCCACGCACCCGATCACCAGATCCTGATCGTCGGCGCCGGTTTCTCCGGGATCGGCATCGCGATCGGACTCGACCGGGCCGGCCTGTCCGACTACCTGATCGTCGAGGCCGGTCCCGAGGTGGGCGGTACCTGGCACTGGAACACCTACCCCGGTATCGGCGTGGACATCCCGTCGTTCTCGTATCAGTTCTCTTTCGAGCAGAGTCCCGACTGGACCCGCACCTACGCGCCGGGCGCCGAGCTCAAGTCCTACGCCGAACACTGCGTGGCCAAGTACGGCATCGGCGACCGGATGCGGTTCGGCATCACTGTCACCGGCGCCGCCTTCGACGCCGAGGACAACCTGTGGCGGGTCAGCACCGACACCGGTGAGCTCACCGCGCGCTATCTGGTCAATGCCGCCGGCGTGCTCAACGAACCCAAGCTGCCCGACATCGACGGGGTGGACAGCTTCGCCGGACCCACGCTGCACACCGCGCGGTGGGACCACGGCGTGCCACTCGCGGACCGTCGGGTGGGGATCATCGGCACCGGTGCCTCGGCCGTGCAGGTGATTCCCGAGATCGCCCCGATCGTCCAGCGGCTCACGGTGTTTCAACGCACGCCCATCTGGTGTTTCCCGAAGGTCGATCTACCGCTGCCCCGGGTCGCACGGCTGGCGATGCGGGTGCCGGGCGGCAAGGTGTTGGGCCGGGTGCTGAGCCAGGCCTTCGTCGAGGTGACGTTCCCGTTGTCGGCCCAGTACCACACGGTGTTCCCGATGGCCGGGCGCGCCGAGGCCGCCGGGCGGGCGTATCTGCGCAACCAGGTCGACGATCCGGTGGTGCGCGACAAGCTGACCCCGCGCTACGCGGTGGGCTGCAAGCGTCCCGGCTTCCACAACACCTATCTGTCGACGTTCAACCGTGACAACGTCGAGTTGGTGACCGACCCCATCTCGCGGATCACCGCGGCCGGGGTGTCCACCGCCGGCGGCGCGACTCACGACCCCACCACCCACGACCCCACCACCCACGACCTGGACGTGCTGATCCTGGCGACCGGGTTCAAGGTGATGGACGTCGACAGCGACTCATTCGCGCTGACCGGTCCGGACGGGACCACGCTGGCGGAGTTCTGGAGCACCAACCGGATGCAGGCCTACGAGGGCGTCAGCGTGCCGGGTTTCCCCAACTTCTTCTGCGTGTGCGGGCCCTACGGGTACGTCGGTTCGTCGTTCTTCGCGCTGATCGAGACCCAGACCCGGCATATCGTGCGGTGCCTGCGGCGGGCGCGGGCCGACGGCGCCACCCGCGTGGAGGTGCGTCCCGAGGCCAATGCCCGCTACTTCGCCGAGATGATGCGCAAGCGGCACCGGCAGATCTTCTGGCAGGACAGCTGCGCGCAGGCCAACAGCTACTACTTCGACAAGAACGGCGATGTGCCGCTACGACCGGCGACCACGCTGGAGGCCGATGTGCGTAGTCGCCGCTTCGATCTCGACGACTACGCGTTCACTTCGTGAGCTAGACGCTCGCCTTGAGGTCCTCGACCTTGTTGGTCTGCTCCCAGGGCAGCTCGATGTCCGTGCGACCGAAGTGGCCGTAGGCCGCGGTCTGCGCGTAGATGGGCCGCAGCAGGTCGAGGTCGCGGATCAGCGCACCGGGTCGCAGGTCGAACACGCTGGTGATGGCCTTCTCGATGCGGGCCGGGTCGACGGTCTCGGTGCCGAACGTCTCGACGAACAACCCCACCGGGGCGGCCTTGCCGATCGCGTAGGCGACCTGCACCTCCACCCGCTCGGCCAGGCCGGCGGCGACGACGTTCTTGGCCACCCAGCGCATCGCGTACGCCGCGGAGCGATCCACCTTGGACGGGTCCTTGCCCGAGAAGGCGCCGCCGCCGTGGCGGGCCCAGCCGCCGTAGGTGTCGACGATGATCTTGCGGCCGGTCAGGCCGGCGTCGCCCATCGGGCCGCCGAGGACGAACTTGCCGGTCGGGTTGACCAGCAGTCGGAAGTCGGAGGTGTCCAGCGTCGAGTGGTCGAGATCCGCCAGCACGGTGTTGACGACCTTCTCCCGGATGTCCGGGGTCAGCGTCGCGTCCAGGTCAACGCCGGCGGCGTGCTGAGTGGACAGCACCACGGTGTCCAACCGGACCGGGGTGGTCCCGTCGTACTGCACGGTGACCTGGGTCTTGCCGTCCGGGCGCAGGTAGTCCAGCACGCCGCTCTTGCGGACCTCGGTCAGGCGCCGCGACAGCCGGTGTGCCAGCGCGATCGGCAGCGGCATCAACTCGGGGGTGTCCTGGATGGCATAGCCGAACATCAGCCCCTGATCGCCGGCGCCCTGGGCGTCCAGCGGGTCGCCGGCCCCCTCGACGCGGGCCTCGTGGGCGGTGTCGACGCCCTGGGCGATGTCCGGCGACTGGGCGCCGATGCCGATGTTGACGCCGCAGGAGGCGCCGTCGAAGCCCTTCTCCGAGGAGTCGTAGCCGATGTCGAGGATGCGCTCGCGCACGGTCTGGGTGATGTCGGCGAACGCCTCCTTGGCGGTCGTGGTGACCTCGCCGACGACGTGCACCTGACCCGTGGTGACCAGCGTCTCGACCGCGACGCGGGACCGCGGGTCCTGGCTCAGCAACGAGTCGAGCACCGAGTCGCTGATCGCGTCACAGATCTTGTCGGGGTGTCCTTCGGTTACCGACTCACTGGTGAACAGCCGACTCTTATCGCTCACGTTTCCGCCCTTCTGGCCCAAGATCGTTTAGTTCATCGAAGCTTATCGCGCCCGCCTTACAACCTTTCGGCGCACGCTGGGCGGCAGCGACCGCGGGATTACCGGTCCCCGACCAACGCCGCGATCGAGTCAACGATACGACTCGCCATCAACGTCTTCGACCCGTGCTCCAGGGCCACCTCGGCACCGTCGGCGGCCAGCAACCAGCCGTCGTTGCTGTCGACTTCGAACGCGCGGCCCTCGCCGACCGCGTTGACGACCAGCAGATCGCAGCCCTTGCGCTGCAGTTTCGCGCGGGCATGGAACAGCACGTCGCCGTTGGCGTCGCCGGTTTCGGCGGCGAACCCGACGATGGTGTGCATATTTGGCAACTGTCCGTCGGCGCGGGCCCGCACGGTGGCGGCCAACACGTCGTCGTTGCGGATCAGGTCGATCGAACTCGGTTCCGAGTCGCTGCCCTTCTTGATCTTGGCGGCCGACACCGAGGCGGGCCGGAAGTCGGCGACGGCGGCGGCCATCACCAGGACGTTGGCCTCGGGGGCGTGCTTGGAGACCGCGTCGCGCAGTTGAGCGGCCGAGCCGATGCGGACCACCTCGACCCCCGCGGGGTCGGCCAGGCCGGCGGTGTTGCCGGCGATCAGGGTTACCTCGGCACCGCGCTGGGCAGCGACCCGGGCCACCGCGTAGCCCTGCTTGCCGGAACTGCGGTTGCCGATGAAGCGCACCGGGTCCAGCGGTTCCCGGGTGCCGCCGGCGGTCACCAGGACGCGGGTGCCGGACAGGTCGTGCGGCAGCGCATCGCCGCGCGCCAGCAGCAGTTCGGCGAAGGTGGTGATCTCTTCGGGTTCGGGCAACCGGCCGGGCCCGGTGTCGGCGCCGGTGAGGCGACCGGCGGCCGGTTCGAGCACCACCGCGCCGCGCTTGCGCAGCGTCGCCACGTTGTCGACGGTGGCGGGGTGCTGCCACATCTCGGTGTGCATCGCCGGGGCGAACAGCACCGGACAACGCACGGTCAGCAACGTCGCGGTCAGCAGATCATCGGCACGGCCCGCGACGGCCCGGGCCAACAGATCTGCAGTAGCCGGGGCGACGACGATCAGGTCGGCCTGCTGGCCGATGCGGACATGCGGCACCTCGGGCACATCTTCGAAGACCCCGGTGCGCACCGGTTGGCCGGACAGCGCCTCGAAGGTGGCGGCCCCGACGAACTGCAGCGCGGATTCGGTGGGAACGACGCGGACCTGATGGCCTGCCTCGGACAGCTGGCGAATTACTGAACAGGCCTTGTAGGCCGCGATTCCGCCGGCTACGCCGACGACGATCCGTTTGGCAGCCATCTGCGGTCGCTGCTCGCTACTCGCCTTCGGTGTGCTCGAGCAGGTCGCCGTGGATCTCGCGCATCGCGATCGACAGCGGCTTCTCCTGCAGGCCCGGCTCCACCAGCGGGCCGACGTACTCGAGAATGCCGTCGCCGAGCTGGTTGTAGTAGTCGTTGATCTGCCGGGCGCGCTTGGCGGCGTAGATCACCAGCGCATATTTGCTCGACACCCGCTCCAGCAACTCATCGATGGGCGGGTTGGTGATGCCCAGCGGCGTGTCATAGGCGCCGAATCCCGCGGTGTCGACCGCGTCGGTGGCGGTCAGGGTGTCGGCGGGCGTGTTAGTCACTGAAAAACTCTCCTGGCGGTTGCTGAAAGCAAATTCTCGAAAGATTTGTTCTCAAAATGTTGAACTCAAGGGCGCGTTACCAGCAAGGATACCAATTCGGCGCAGGCCGTTTCCAATTCGCTGTTCACCACCACCACATCGAAGTCGCCCTGAGCGGCGATTTCCTCGCGTGCGGTGGTCAGGCGGCGCGCTATGACCTCGGCGGATTCGGTGCCGCGCCCGATCAATCGGGACTCGAGCACCGCCCAGCTGGGCGGGGCCAAGAACACCGAGGTGGCCGCCGGCAGCGTCTGCTTGACCGCCCGCGCCCCGGCCAGGTCCACCTCGATCAGGACGGTCCGCCCGGCCTGCATGGCCGCGCGGACCGGCCCGGCGGGTGTCCCGGAACGGTGCAGACCGCCGTGGATGTCGGCCCATTCGAGAAGTTCACCGCGGTCGATCAGGTCTTGGAACGCTGCGGGCGTGACGAAGTGATAATCGACACCGTCGACCTCGCCCGGGCGCGCCGCCCTGGTGGTGGCGGACACGCTGAAGTACAGCTCCGGGAGCCGATCTCGCAAGCAGCGGACAATGGTCGACTTGCCGACCGCGGAGGGGCCGGACAGCACGATCACACGACCGTCCGGTCCCCCGCTGGTGCCCACGACCCCCTTAGGAGGGGTCGAACTTTTCCAGCAGCGCCTTGCGCTGCCGGTCGCCGAGGCCGCGCAGGCGGCGGGTCGGCGCGATCTCGAGCTCGGTCATGATCTCCTGGGCCTTGACCTTGCCCACCTTGGGCAGGGCTTCCAGCAGGGCGGAGACCTTCATCTTGCCGAGGACCTCGTCGGTCTCGGCGTCCTTCAGGACTTGCTTGAGGTTGGTGCCGCCGCGCTTGAGCCGATCCTTGAGTTCAGCTCGGGCTCGACGTGCGGCAGCAGCCTTCTCCAACGCTGCCGCGCGCTGTTCGTCGGTCAACTGGGGAAGGGCCACGATTCCTCCTGCTCATTAGCCATCTATCTGGTTTGGCCGGGTACTTCAGGCCAGCGACGACGACCGTACCCAGCCTCCCTGACGAAATCTAACCCCACCCCCCTGTTTTTCTGTCAAAGCCGCAGCGTATTGGGGCGTCCGCGGCGGGCCCGACGCGCAGGTCGCGGCCCCGGGGCCGGCCCCCGCGACCCGGCGCACCACTGCCGGCGTCAATTTAATAAGTCCTGTTCAGCGCAGTTTCCGGGCCACCGGCGGGCTCTCGGCCGAGACGCCGACGGACCCGGATGCCGCTGTTCGGGGCGGAAAAACTGCCCGTTTTCGAAGAAACTGAAAGTTAACCCGCGTGTCGCGGGCGTGTCGGCGTCACGCCAGGTAGGCGACGGTGTCGCGAAGCCGTTCGGCGGCCGCGCGGACCTCGGCCACCCCCGGCCCGGCGCGCAGCACCTCGCGGGAGACCGCGGGCAGCAGTTGCCCCGGTTGCGCGCCGCCGAGCCCGGCCAGCGCCTCCGGTCGCCCGCCCTGGGCGCCTACCCCCGGGACCAGCACCGGCCCCCCGAGACCGCTGACGTCGGGCACCTCGGCCAGCGTCGCACCCACCACAACGCCCACCAGTCCGGCCGCACGCGCGTTGACCTGCGCCGCGGCGTCCACCATGCCCTGGGCCACCGTGCGGCCGTCAGAACGCCGCACAGCCTGCACGCTGGCACCCTCTGGGTTGGACGTGGCGGCCAGCACGAACACGCCGCGGCCGTGGGCCTCGGCGGTGTCCAGCAGCGGCTGCAACGACCCGAACCCCAGGTACGGCGAGGCCGTCACCGCGTCGCTGGCCAGGGGCGAGTCCCCGAGCCACGCCGCGGCGTAAGCGGCCATGGTGGTCCCGATGTCGCCGCGCTTGGCGTCGGCGAGCACCAACACCCCGGCCGCGCGCAGGTCGGCGACCGTGCGTTCGAGCACCGCGTAGCCCGCCGCGCCGTACGCCTCGAAGAACGCGACCTGCGGCTTGACGACGGCGAAGCCCGCGAACGCCTCCACACAGATGGCGCTGAAGGCGGCCAGCCCGTCGGCGTCGGCCGGCAGCCCCCAGGCCGCCAGCAGTTCCGGATGCGGGTCGATACCCAGGCACAGCGGCCCGCGCGCGGCGATCGCCTCGGCCAGCCGCGCCCCGAAACCGGCCATGCTCAGTGGCCGTCCAGCGTGGCGTGCAGTTCCTGCAGCGACCGCACCCCGATATCGCCGCGGATGCCGGCCTCGATGCCCTGCACCGCCGCCGAGGCGCCCTGCACCGTCGTCACGCACGGGATGTTCATCTGGACTGCGGCCGAACGGATCTCGTAGCCGTCGACGCGGGGCCCGGAGTTGCCGTACGGCGTGTTGACCACCAGGTCGATCTCGCCGGCGCGGATGGCGTCGACCGCCGTCATGGCCGGGCGGTCCGGGCTGGGCTCCTCGAAGTTCTTGCGCACCACGTCGCACGGGATCCCGTTGCGGCGCAGCATCTCCGCGGTGCCCTCGGTGGCCAGCACCCGGAAACCGAGGTCCGCCAACCGTTTCACCGGGAACACCAGGGAGCGCTTGTCGCGGTTGGCCACCGACACGAAGATGGTCCCGCGCACCGGCAGCGACCCGTAGGCCGCGGTCTGGCTCTTGGCGAAGGCCTTGCCGAAGTCGGAGTCGATGCCCATCACCTCGCCGGTGGACTTCATCTCCGGGCCCAGCAGCGAGTCGACGCCCGACCCGTCGGCCTTGCGGAACCGGTTGAACGGCAGCACCGCCTCCTTGACCGCGATGGGCGCGTTGGGGGCCGGGCTGGCCCCGTCGCCCTCGGCGGCCAGCACGCCCTCGGCGCGCAACTCGGCGATGGTGGCACCCAGCATCACCCGCGCGCACGCCTTGGCCAGCGGCACTGCGGTGGCCTTGGAGACGAACGGCACGGTGCGGCTGGCCCGCGGGTTGGCCTCGAGCACGTAGAGCACGTCCTCCTTGAGGGCGTACTGCACGTTGAGCAGGCCGACCACACCGATGCCCTTGGCGATGGCCTCGGTGGCGCGGCGGACCGCGGCGATGTCGGTGCGGCCCAGCGTGACCGGGGGCAGCGCGCACGCCGAGTCACCGGAGTGGATGCCGGCCTCCTCGATGTGCTCCATCACCCCGCCGATGTAGACGTCGGTGCCGTCGCACAGCGCGTCGACGTCGATCTCGATGGCGTCCTCGAGGAACCGGTCGACCAGCACCGGATGCTCGGGCGAGAGTTCGGTGGCCCGCATGATGTAGCCCTGCAGGGTTTCCTCGTCGTAGACGATCTCCATTCCGCGGCCGCCGAGCACATACGACGGGCGCACCAGCACCGGGTAGCCGATGTCGGCGGCGATGGTGCGGGCCTGGTCGAAGGTGGTGGCGGTGCCGAACCGAGGCGCGGGCAGGCCCGCGGCGGCGAGCACCTCGCCGAAGCGGCCGCGGTCCTCGGCCAGGTCGATGGCCTCGGGTCGGGTGCCCACGATCGGGACGCCGGCCCGCTCGAGGCGGTCGGCCAGGCCCAGCGGCGTCTGACCGCCGAGCTGCACGATCACCCCGACGACACCGGGACCGCCGGTGCCCGAGACCTGTTCGGCGTGATAAACCTCCAGCACGTCCTCGAAGGTCAGCGGCTCGAAGTAGAGCCGGTCGGCGGTGTCGTAGTCGGTGGACACCGTCTCCGGGTTGCAGTTGACCATGACGGTCTCGAAGCCGGCGGCGCTGAGCGTCTGGGCGGCGTGCACGCAGCTGTAGTCGAACTCGATGCCCTGACCGATCCGGTTGGGACCCGAGCCCAGGATCAGCACCTTGGGCTTGTCGGTCTGCGGGGCCACCTCGCTCTCGGCGGCGGGGTCGAGCTCGTAGCTGCTGTAGTGGTACGGCGTCTTGGCCTCGAACTCCGCGGCGCAGGTGTCCACGGTCTTGAAGACCGGGTGCACGCCGAGGCGCTCGCGCAGCACCCGGACGCCGACTTCACCGGCCAGTTCGGGGCGCAGGCAGGCGATCTGATGATCGGACAGGCCCTGATACTTGGCGCGCCGCAGCAGCTGCGCGTCGAGCACCGGCGTGGCCAGCAGCTGCTCCCGTAGCCCGACCAGTCCGGCGATTTGGTCGAGGAACCAGGGGTCCACGCCGGAGGCCTGCGAAACCTGTTCGACCGTCGCACCTTTGCGCAGCGCCAGCTCGATGTCGTAGAGCCGGCCGTCGGTGGCGACCCGCAGCCGCGCCAGCAGCTCCTCGACGCTGACGTCGGGGTCCGGCCCGGTCCAGAAGCCGGCCCGCTTGGTCTCGAGCGAGCGCATCACCTTGCCGAGCGCCTCGATGAAGTTGCGGCCCAACGACATCGCCTCGCCCACCGACTTCATGGTGGTGGTCAGCGTCGCGTCGGCGCCGGGGAACTTCTCGAAGGCGAACCGCGGGGCCTTGACCACCACGTAGTCCAACGTGGGCTCGAAGCAGGCCGGGGTTTCCTTGGTGATGTCGTTGACGATCTCGTCGAGGGTGTAGCCGATGGCCAGCTTGGCGGCGATCTTGGCGATCGGGAAGCCGGTGGCCTTCGACGCCAGCGCGCTGGACCGCGACACCCGGGGGTTCATCTCGATGACGATCAACCGGCCGTCGCGCGGGTCGACCGCGAACTGGATGTTGCACCCGCCGGTGTCGACGCCGACCTCGCGCAGGATGGCGATGCCCAGATCGCGCATGATCTGGTACTCGCGGTCGGTCAGCGTCATCGCGGGCGCGACGGTGACCGAGTCACCGGTGTGCACGCCCATCGGGTCGACGTTCTCGATCGAGCACACCACCACGACGTTGTCGCGGCCGTCGCGCATCAGCTCGAGCTCGTATTCCTTCCAGCCGTAGATCGATTCCTCGATCAGCACGTTGGCCGACGGGGACGCCGCCAACCCGTCGCCGGCCATCCGCTCGACGTCCTCGAGGCTGGCCGCCATGCCGGAGCCGAGGCCACCCATGGTGAAGCTGGGCCGGACCACCACGGGCAGCCCCAGGTCGCCGACCGCGTCGCGGACCTCGTCCATGGTGAAACAGACCCGGCTGCGGGCGGATTCGCCACCCACCTTGGCCACGATGTCCTTGAACTTCTGCCGGTCTTCGCCGCGCTGGATGGCATCGAAGTCCGCGCCGATCAGTTCGACGCCGTACTTCTCCAGGACGCCGTTCTCGTAGAGGGCCACCGCGGTGTTCAGCGCGGTCTGCCCGCCGAGAGTCGCCAGCAGCGCGTCGATCTTGTTGCCGCGCTCGGCCTGCTGGGCGATGACCTTCTCGACGAACGCCGGGGTGATGGGCTCGACATAGGTGTGGTCGGCGTACTCCGGGTCGGTCATGATGGTCGCCGGGTTGGAGTTGACCAGGCTGACCTGCAGGCCCTCGCTGCGCAGCACGCGGCAGGCCTGGGTGCCCGAGTAGTCGAACTCGCAGGCCTGACCGATCACGATCGGCCCGGAGCCGATCACCAGGACGTGCTCGAGGTCGGTACGACGCGGCATCAGCGCTCTCCCATTCCTGCGCGAAGGTGCGCAAACCCGGTCAGATGGTCGGCGTGGCGGCCGGGGACGCGCCCGCTCACGAGAGGTCCTCCCCGGCCATGACGGCGATGAACTGGTCGAACAGGTTCTCCGCGTCGTGCGGGCCCGCGGCGGCCTCGGGGTGGTACTGCACCGAGAAGGCCCGACCGCTGAGCAGCCGAATGCCCTCGACCACACCGTCGTTGGCGCAGGTGTGGCTGACCACCGCGGGGCCGAACGGCGTGTCGAACTGCTCGCCGGCCTCTCCCTCGAGGGCGAAGCCGTGGTTCTGCGCGGTGATCGCGACCCGGCCGGTGGCGTGGTCGATCACCGGGACGTTGATCCCGCGGTGCCCGAAGGTCATCTTGTACGTGGAGCGGCCCAGCGCGCGCCCGAGCAGCTGGTTGCCGAAGCAGATGCCGAACACCGGGATGTTGGCTTCGAGGGCCTCGCGGACCACCGCCACCACGTGATCCGCGGCGGCCGGGTCGCCGGGGCCGTTGGACAGGAACAGCCCGTCCGGTTTGAGCTCGGCGATCTCGGCGAACGTCGTCGCCGACGGCACCACCTCGCTGCGCACGCCGCGGCCGGCGAAGATGCGCGGGGTGTTGGTCTTGATACCGAGGTCGATCGCGGCGACGGTGAACCGGTGTGCGCCCGCGGGTTCCACGACGTACCGGACGTCGGTGCTGACCTCGCCGGCCAGATCCGCGCCGAGCATCGACGGCTGGGCGTTGACCCGCTCGAGCAGCTCGTCGACCGGGGCCGCGGCCTCGGCGCCGGAGAAGATGCCGGCCTTCATCGATCCGCGGCTGCGCAGGTGGCGCACCACGGCCCGGGTGTCGATGCCGGCGATGCCGACCACGCCCTGGCGGATCAGTTCGTCATCCAGCGAGCCGGTGGCCCGCCAGTTGGACGGACGCGGCGAGGGGTCGCGCACGGCGTAGCCGGCCACCCAGATCTTGTCGCCGCGGCTCTCGCTGTCCTCGCCGTTCCACCCGGTGTTGCCGATCTGCGGCGCGGTCGCGACCACGATCTGGCGGTGGTAGCTGGGATCGGTCAGCGTCTCCTGGTAGCCGGACATCCCGGTGGAGAACACCGCCTCGCCCAGGGTGTACCCGACCGCGCCGAAGGACGTCCCGGTGAAGACCCGGCCGTCCTCGAGGACCAGCACGGCCCGGGTATCGCTGCTTGCGTCGTTCACACGACCTCCGCTCCGTTGGATGTTTCGTCGGTGCCGTCGGACACCCACTGGCTGTACTGCCGCCGGTCGTCCGCGCGGAAGCCGGTGTCGATCTCGGTGCCCGAGGGCAGCCGCCAGCGGATCGCCAGGATCCCCTCGTGGGTCAGGGCCTTGCCCGCGATCCCCCGTTCGGTCCGGATCGCGATGATGGCCTCGTCCGGAATCCAGATCGGGGTGGCGCCGCTGCGTTGCAGCATCACCCCCTCGGGGTAGCGGGTGATGACCGCCTTGGACCGATAACCCCAGTCGCCCACGGCGATCCGGTCCTGCCAGCTGGGTGCCAGGGTGCTGCCGACGTAGAGGCCCTTGATGCCGGGGATCAGGGCCGGGCCCACCGTGTCCGGCAGCGCGGGCAGCTGCCCGATCAGCGCCACCTGACGCTCGGCGCGCCGGCGCCAGCCACGCAACACCAGGTGGATGAGGAAGGCGATGAGCACCGCGACCAACGCGGCGAAGACCAGGGAACCCATCAGGGTCGGCGTGTTCACGAGCCGGCCGCCCCGTCCCGCGCGGTGACCTTGCCGCGCAACAGGGTCGCGGTCACCGTGGCCGGCAGCGTCATCGACTCGAACGGCGTGTTGGCCGACCGGCTGGCCAACCCGGGTCCCGACACCGTCCAGCTGGTGTCCGGGTCGACCACCGTCAAGTTGGCCGGCTCACCGACCTCGAGCGGGCGGCCGTGATCCGGCAACCCGGCGATGCGGGCCGGGTTCTCGCTCATCACCTTCGCGACGCCGCGCCAGTCCAGCAGGCCCGGGTGCACCATGGTCTCGACGATCACCGACAGCGCGGTCTGCAGGCCGAGCATGCCGGGGCGGGCCTGGGAGAACTCACAGCACTTCTCGTGCTCGGCGTGCGGCGCGTGATCGGTGGCCACGCAGTCGATCACACCGTCGGCCAGCGCCTGGCGCAGCGCGGCGGCGTCGGAGGCCTCCCGCAGCGGCGGATTGACCCGGTTGACCCCGTCGTAGTCGGCCAGCCGACTGTCGTCGAGCAGCAGATGGTGCGGGGTGACCTCGGCGGTGATCGAGATCCCCTGGGCCTTGGCCCATTTCAGGATCTCTACCGTGCCGGCGGTCGAGGCATGGCAGATGTGCACGCGGGTATCGGCGTCGCGGGCCAGGATGGCGTCGCGCGCCACGATCGACTCCTCGGCGGCGCGCGGCCAGCCGGTCAGGCCCAGCCGCGCCGCGTTGGGACCCTCGTGCGCGACGGAGCCGACGGTCAAGCGCGGCTCCTCGGCGTGCTGGGCGATCAGCACCCCGAGCCCCTTGGCGTACTCCAGCGCGCGACGCATCACCAGCGGGTCGTGCACGCAGTGGCCGTCGTCGGAGAACATCCGGACCTGCGCGGCGCCGTTTGCCATCATGGCCATCTCGGTCAGCTGGGCGCCCTCCAGGCCCACGGTGACGGCCCCGACCGGGTGCACGTCGACCAGGCCCACCTGCTGACCGCGATGCCAGACATGGTCGGTGACCACCGGCGAATCGGCCACCGGAGTGGTGTTGGCCATCGCGAAGACCGCGGTGTATCCGCCGAGAGCGGCCGCAGCCGAACCGGTTTCGATGGTCTCGGTGTCCTCGCGGCCGGGCTCGCGCAGGTGGGTGTGCATATCGACGAAGCCAGGCAGCAGGATCTGACCGGCCGCCTCGATCACGGTGCGCCCGGCGGTTTCGGCCGTGCCCGCGGCCACGATCTCGGTGATCTGCCCGTCCTCGATGACGACGTCGACCGGATCACCCTGTCCGTAGCGCCGTACCCCGGCGATCAGCACGCTCATTTGACACCTCCCGCGTCCGCGGCCACCTCATCGGAGCGGTCCGCCCCGACGAGCAGATGGAACAGCACCGCCATCCGCACGTGCACACCATTGGAAACCTGTTGCAGCACCGCCGATTGCGAGGAATCCGCGACCGAGGAGGCGATCTCCATGCCGCGCAGCATCGGGCCCGGATGCAGCACCACGGCGTGCTCGGGCAGCAGCGCCTGCCGGCGCTCGGAGAGGCCGTAGAGCACCGAGTACTCCCGGGGCGACGGGAAGAAGCCGCCGTTCATCCGCTCGGCCTGCACCCGCAGCATCAACACCGCGTCGGCGGCGGGCAGTTCGGCGTCCAGATCGTGGGAAACCGTGACAGGCCAGGCGTCGACCCCGACCGGCAGCAGTGTGGGCGGGGCGACCACGATCACCTCGGCGCCGAGCGTGGCCAACAGTGTGACGTTGGAGCGGGCCACCCGGCTGTGCAGGATGTCGCCGACGATCACCACCCGGCGGCCGGCGATCTCGCCGAGCCGCTGGCGCAGCGTCAGCGCATCGAGCAGCGCCTGGGTCGGGTGTTCGTGGGTGCCGTCGCCGGCGTTGATGACGGCCGGCCCCGAGTCGGTCGGGTCGGCGGGCCGGGTCCAGTGCGCGAGCTGTTGGGCGGCCCCGGAGGCGGGGTGCCGGATGATCAGGGCGTCGGCGCCGGCGGCGCGCAGCGTCAGCGCGGTGTCGCGCAGCGACTCCCCCTTGCCCACCGAGGATCCCGAGGAGCTGACGTTGATCACGTCGGCGCTCATCCACTTGCCGGCGACCTCGAACGACACCCGGGTGCGGGTGGAGTTCTCGTAGAACATCGTGATCACGGTGCGGCCGCGCAGCGTCGGCAGCTTCTTGACCTCCCGGCCCAGCAGCGCCGCGGCGAACCGGTCGGCATCGTCGAGAATGGCCGTCGCCGCATCGCGGCTCAGATCGGCCGCGTTCAGCAGATGTTTCACCGGGCGGGACCTCCATACGGGGCGATCCGAACGCTGTCGTAGCCGTCCTGTTCGGCGAGCCGGACCTTGACGTTCTCGCTGCGCGAGGTGGGCACGTTCTTGCCGACGTAGTCGGCGCGGATGGGCAGTTCGCGGTGGCCGCGGTCGACGAGCACCGCCAGTTGCACTGCGCGCGGCCGGCCGATGTCGCGCAGGGCGTCCAGTGCCGAGCGCACCGAGCGGCCGGAGTACAGCACGTCGTCGACCAGGATCACCAGCGCGCCGTCGATGCCGCCGGCCGGGATCGAGGTGTCCTCCAGCGGGCGCGGCGGCTTGGTGTTCAGGTCGTCGCGGTACAGCGTGATGTCCAGGGCCCCGTGCGGCGCCTCCACACCGGAGAACTCGCCGATGTTGCGGGCCAACCGGCGGGCCAGTTCCACACCGCGGGTGGGGATGCCGAGCAGCACCACGCGCGGCGCATCGGCGCCGTCGAGCGCGGTCTTCTCGATGATCTGATGGGCGATACGGGCAATGGTGCGGCTGACGTCCGCTGCGGACATCAGCTCCCGGTCGGTGTCGTCAGAGCCGCTTTTGGCGCCCACGGAGGAACCTGACCTCCTTCTCCGCCTCTCTGGACGGGTCGTTAAAGGATGTCGAACTGCCGGGCAGCTTAGCAGCCGCGCGCGGTGAACGCCCCATCGCCGGCGACCGCCCCGACCGGCTCACCTACGCTGACGACGATGAAACTCGACGGGAACGCCGCCTCCATCCGCGAGGCCTGCGACGCCGGCCTGCTGTCCGGCGCGGTGACCATGGTGTGGCAGGGCGGCGAGGTCCGCCAGGTCAACGAGATCGGCTATCGCGACATCGAGGCCGTCCTGCCGATGCAGCGGGACACGATCTTCCGGATCGCCTCGATGACCAAGCCCGTGACGGTGGCCGCGGCCATGGCGCTGATCGACGAGGGCCGGCTGTCCCTGACCGATCCGGTGACGCGGTGGCTGCCCGAGTTCGCCGAGATGCGGGTGCTCGCCGACCCGCGCGGCGCCCTCGAGCAGACCGTGCCGGCCCAGCGGCCGATCACCGTCGACGACCTGATGACCCACCGCAGCGGGCTGGCCTACCAGTTCTCCATCCCGGGTCCGCTGGCGCGGGCCTACGCGCGGCTGCCGATGCGCCAGGACCAGGACCGCTGGCTCGCGGAGTTGGCGCAGTTGCCGCTGGTGCACCAGCCCGGCGCGCAGCTGACCTACAGCCACGCCACCGATGTGCTGGGCATCGTGGTGTCCCGGATCGAGGGCAAGCCGTTGCACGAGGTGCTTGCCGAGCGCATCTTCGCGCCGCTGCAGATGACCGACACCGGCTTCTTCCTCACCCCGGAATCCCGGCGCCGCGCGGCCACCATGTACCGGCTGGACGCCCAGAACACGTTGCAGCACAACGTCATGGGTCCCGCCCCGATCGCTGCGCCGCCGTTCTGCCAGGGCGGCGCGGGGCTCTGGTCGACGGTCGACGACTACCTGCGCTTCGCCCGGATGTTGCTGGCCGGCGGTTCGGTCGACGGCACCCGGGTGCTGTCCGAGGAGTCGGTGCGGCTCATGCGCACCGATCGACTGACCGAGGCGCAGAAGCGAATTCCGTTCCTGGGCATGCCGTACTGGGTGGGCCGCGGCTTCGGCCTGAACCTGTCGGTGGTGACCGACGCGGCGAAGTCGGCACCGCTGTTCGGCCCCGGCGGGGTGGGCTCGTTCACCTGGCCCGGCGCCTACGGCACGTGGTGGCAGGCCGACCCGACGGCCGACCTGATTCTGATCTATCTGATCCAGAACGCGCCGGACCTGTCCCCCGACGCGGCCGCGGCGATCGCCGGGAACACCTCGCTGGCCTCGCTGCGCACCGCGCAACCGCGCTTCGTGCGCCGCACCTATGCGGCGCTGGAGCTGTAGGTCCCTCAGATCATCGCGATCGGCGACACTTTCGCGCCGATCTCGCAGGCGCCGGCCAGTTCCCGGCTGACGTCGTAGTCGAACACCACGTGTCCGCAGATGACGTCGACGTCACGCTTGGCGCGCTGCAGCGGACTGGACAGGAACTGGGCGCTGGCCCCCGAGACGGCGAGCAGATCGGCGATGACCGACCGGGATTCGTGCACGATGTGCGCGGCCGCCAGGCGAGCCGCGGCCCGGTGCGGGCGCGGCACCGTCGCGCCGGAACTCATCGCCGCCTCGATGCCGGCGACGGTTTGATCGAGCAGGGCCCGCAGCGCGGCCAGCCGGACCCGGGCGTCGCCCAGCCGGATCTGCGCCGACGGCTGATCCTTTTGCGCCACCCCGGAATAGGCCAGCACCCGCTCGGACAGCCGCTGGGCGAACTGGTCGGCCACCGCCTCGGCCGCGCCGAGCGCGGGCATCGCGGCCACCAGCGCCAGCGCGGGCACCAGCGGCCACCGGTAGGTGCTCGCGTCGTGCAGGGCCGCCCCCGGCGCGGTGCCGCCGTAGACGTCGATCACCTTGGCCAGCCGGTGCTCGGGAACCACGACATCGGTGATGACGACGTCGTTGGAACCGGTGGCGCGCATCCCGGCCGTCTGCCAGACGTCGAGGACCTCCACCTCGGAGATCGGCAGCAGCGCCAGCGCCGGATAGATCTCGGTGTCGGGTCCACATAGCGCGCCCACCATGATCCAATCGGCGTCCATCACCCCGGTGGCCCAGGACCACCGGCCCGTCAGCCGCACCCCGCCGTCGACCGGCACGCCGCGCCCGGTCGGGGCCAGCGGCGCCGGACACAGCACCGGGCCGTCGGCGAAGACCTCGTCCTGGGCCCGCTCGTCGAACAGGGCCAGCATCCAGTTGTGCAGGATGTAGAAGCCCAATGTCCATGCGCTGGAAGCACATCCGTGGGCCATGGCGCGGATGGGATCGAGGATGGCCGGGAAGTCGGCCTGCTGCCCGCCGTAGCGGGCCGGCAACAGCAGCGAGGCCAGCCCACCGGCGCGGAAGTCGGCGATGGTGGCCGCGGGCAGCCGCCGCAACTCCTCGGCCTCGGCGGCGCGCTCGGCCAGGGCGGCGACGAACGCGTCATCGATCGATGTCATGTCCGGACGCTACCATACCTTTAAGTATGGAATGAGTGGGCAGGTGGCGCTCAGCCCGCGGCCGAAACCAGTTGTGGCGGCTCGTAGGGTCGCACGTCGAGCAGCGGCATCACCTGCTGCGCGAACCGCTCCGCCTCGGCCGCCAACGGCCAACCGGACAGAATCCAGGTGTCGATATCCAGTTCCGCCGACAACTCGGTGATCTGCTTGGCCACCGTTTCCGGGCTGCCGACCAGATAGTTGCCGGAACCCTTGCCGGCAATGTCGAACGGCGGTTCCCCCGACGTCCACGTAGTCAGGCCGGCGGCCAGACCGGGCGCGAATTCCAGCGCTTCGCGACTGGGGATGCGTCCCGCCCGCAGTGCGTCGATCCGTTCCTGCACCTGGGGGTCGTCGCTGGCCATCTGGGCCAACGGACCGAACCCGAACGAGCGCAGATTCCGGTCGGCCAACCGGGCCATCTCGGCGGGGTCGGTGTGCGAAAGTTGCCATTCGAAATGCGACCAGGCCGCATCGTCGGTATCGCGCACGATGACGCTGGCCAAGACCCCGGCGGGAATACTGCGGCCCTTGGCCGCCGCGGCGGTCCGCATCGCACCGAACGTGCCGGCCAACAGCGCCGGCTCGGCGAGGAAACTGAGGTAGACGTCGAGCACCTCGGCGGCGTGTGCGATTCCCTCCGGCGACGCACCGGTCCCCCACACCGGCACCCCGCCGCGCTGCCGCGGACCCGCGATCGCGGGTTTGTACCGGGGGCCCAGCTGAAAATGCTCGCCGTCAACCGCATTCGTATCGTCGAGGTAAAGCCGCCGGACCAACGGCCAGTACTCTTCGGAGACGCCGTAGCGCTGCGCCTTGGATTCGAAACGGCCGTACCGGGCCAGCACCGGATCGGCGCCGTTGACCTGGTTGTAGATCAGGCGGCCGCCCGAATAGTGATCGAACACCTGGGCCTCTTCGGCAAGCAGCGCCGGCGGTTTGACGCCGGGATACTCCGGGATCATGAAGCGCAGCCGTTCGGTGTCACCGATCAGCGCGATGGTTTCGCGGGCGGTGCTCAGCGCACCGTAGTAGCCGAGCTGATCCAGCGCCGCGGCCAACGTCCGCAAGTGGGACAGCGATGGCGGCACCCGACGCTCACGCTGCCAGGGCACGTCACCATCGGCACCGTTGATGTACCACATGATCCGCAGACCGTTGCAGCTCTGGCCGTCCACAAGCGAGTTCCTCCATGATCCGTCATGACGGACGAAAACGTCACGAGCAGATTATTGGACGAGACGTCGCAACGGGACCGTCCCTCGTACCGGCGGGCAGCTACTCCGCGGCGCGGCCGGTGACGATCTCCTTGACCTTCTCCGCCGAGTAGCCGGCGATGTCCAGGGAGTCGGACACGATGTTGCTCACGCCCTCGGTGACGTTGCCCTTGAGGACCTCGACGGCGTTGTCCACGATGTCGCCGGACATCTCGACCGCGTAGACGGCGATGTCGCGGGCCGAGTCGATGGCGTCCTTGGGGTTGAAGCCCAATGCGGGGTTGAAGCCCATTGCGGTCAGCCTTCCGTAGGTGCGGTGCCCGTCAGGGCTGGTCGGTGTCGAGCCCGATGGCCCGCACCGCCTCGGCGGCGGCCCGGATCTGCGGGGTGACCAGCATCACCTGTCCGAGCACGCCGTTGACGAAGCCCGGCGAATCATCGGTGGACAGTTCCTTGGCCAGCTCGACGGCCTCGTCGACGGCGACCGGTTCCGGCACGTCGTCGGCGTGTAGCAGTTCCCAGACTGCCACCCGCAGGATCGCGCGGTCCACCGCGGGCAGCCGCATCAGCGTCCAGCCCTGCAGGTGCGAGGTGATCAGGTCGTCGATGTGGGCGGCGTGCTCGGTGACCCCGCGGGCCACCGTGTCGGTGTAGGACGCCGGTGGGTCGATCTCGGGCTTGCGGCGCGCCAGTTCGGCGCGCTGATCGGCCACCTCGGCGGGCGTCAGCTCGCGGGCCTCGGCCTCGAACAGCAGATCCACGGCCCGCTTTCGGGCCTGGTGCCGGCCCTGCCGGACCTTCGGCTTGCCGTCAGCCATTCACGCGACCCAGGTAACTTCCGTCGCGAGTGTCGACCTTCAGCCGGTCGCCGGTGTTGATGAACAGCGGCACCTGGATCTCGGCGCCGGTCTCGACGGTGGCGGGCTTGGTGCCCGCGCTGGAACGGTCGCCCTGCAGGCCGGGCTCGGTGTGGGTGACCTCGAGCTCGACCGAGACCGGCATCTCCAGGTACAGCGGGACGCTGTCGTGGAAGGCGATCTGCACGGGCATGCTCTCCAGCAGGAAATTGGCGGCGTCGCCGACCATGGCGTCGGGCAGCGGGTGCTGCTCGTAGTCCTCGGAGTCCATGAACACGAAGTCGGCGCCGTCGCGGTAGAGGTAGGTGGCGTCGCGCCGGTCGACGGTGGCGGTCTCCACCTTGACCCCGGCGTTGTAGGTCTTGTCGACGGTCTTGCCGGACACGACGTTCTTGAGCTTGGTGCGGACGAAGGCCGGGCCCTTGCCGGGCTTGACGTGCTGGAACTCGATGATCTGCCACAGCTGGCCGTCGATCTTGAGGACGAGGCCGTTCTTGAAGTCGGCAGTCGATGCCACGGTGGTGCTCCTTTTAGAGGATCTGTAGTTCCTTGGGGAACCGGGTAAGCAGTTCGGGGCTGTTGCCGACGACGAGCGTGTCCTCGATGCGGACTCCGCCCCGATCGGGCAAGTAAACGCCGGGTTCCACGGTGACCGCGGAGCCAGCAAGCAGTGTACCGGCGGCCTTGGCGTTGATGCCGGGCGCTTCGTGGATCTGCAGTCCGACGCCGTGTCCCAGGCCGTGGCTGAAGGTGTCGCCGTAGCCGGCGTCGGCGATCACCGACCGCGCGGCGGCGTCCACCTCGCACAGTCGCACGCCGGGTGCCAGGGCCTCGCGGCCGGCCCGTTGGGCGGCCGCCACCAGGTCGTAGATCTCGCGCTGCCAATCCGCGGGTTGTCCCAGCACGAACGTGCGGGTCATGTCGGAGTGGTACCCGCCGACCAGGGCCCCGAAGTCGATCTTGACGAAGTCCCCGGCGGCGAGCACCGCGTCGGTGGGCCGGTGGTGCGGGACGGCCGAGTTGGCCCCGGCGGCAACGATGGTCTCGAAGGAGGCGCCGTCGGCGCCGTGGTCGAGCATCAACCCCTCGAGGTCGTTGCGAACCTGTTTCTCGGTGCGCCCGGGCCGGATCCCGCCGCGCTCGATCAGGCCGGCCAGCGCGGCGTCGGCGGCCTCGCAGGCCAACCGCAGCAGCGCCACCTCGCCGGCGTCCTTGACCTCCCGCAGTTCCTCCACGGTGCCCGAGGCCCGCACCAGTCGGGTGTTCGGGTGCTCGGCCAGCGCGCCGGTCAACGCGTGGTGGGCGTCGAACGTCAGCACGTGGCCCTCGAAGCCCAGGGCGCCCACGCCCGCCTCGGCGGCCCGGGTGCTGAGCGTCAGATTGCAGGCGCGCTCGATGACGACCTCGACGTCGGGCGCCTGCCGGCCGGCCTGGGTCCGGTACCGGCCGTCGGTGGCCAGCACCGCCGGTCGGTCATCGGCGAAAACCAGCAACGCGCCGTTGGATCCGGTGAACCCGGACAGGTATCGGACGTTGTTCAGGTCACTGACCAGCATCGCGTCCAACGACGCGGACTGTAAGGGAGCACACAGGTTGGCACGGCGCTGGGAATGTGTCACGCATGCCGACGGTACTCGCTACGCTGTTCCCTCATGAGCAAGTGGTTGTTGCGCGGACTGGTGTTCGCGGGCCTGATGATCGTTGTCCGCCTCGTCCAGGGGACGCTGATCAATCAGTTCGAAACCCAGGCGCTGTTGATCAGCGTCGTGCTGCTGGCGATCTTCGGAATTCTCGCGGTCCTGTGGGGCCTGCTCGACGGCCGCTCCGACGCGCGGGCCAACCCGGATCCGGACCGCCGCAACGACCTCGCGATGACGTGGCTGTTGGCCGGCCTGGTGGCCGGTCTGCTCTCCGGCGTCGTGTGCTGGGTGATCTCGCTGGTCTACCCGGCCCTCTACGTCGGTGGGCTGATCAACGAGCTGACCACCTTCGCGGCATTCACCGCGCTGCTGGTGTTCCTGCCGGCGATCACCGCGGCGGCCGTGGGCCGCTGGCTGGTGGACCGCAAGGCCCCGCCGCTGGAGCGTCGCCGGGAATCCGACTGGGACGAGGAGCGCGCCGACACCGATGTGTTCGCCGCCGTTCGCGACGACGAGCGCACCGCGGGCGCCCAGGAGTATCCCGAGCAGCAGGATTCCGCCGTGGCGCTGGCCGAGCGGGATCCGGCCGACGAGCAGCAGCGCCGCGACCAGTGAGCCGCGGCGGGTCTCACCCGTCGGCGGCGACCTCCGAGTAGGCCGCGGCCAGCAGCGCCGGATCCGGGCCCTCGAGCCGGCCCGGTTTGGCCAGGCCGTCGAGGACGACGAAGCGCAGCACGCCGGCGCGGTTCTTCTTGTCGCCGGCCATGTATTCGAGCAACTGGCCGAACGCGTCGGCGTCGTAGCTGACCGGTAGGCCCAGGGCGGTCAGGACCGTGCGGTGCCGGTTGGCGGTGTCGTCGTCGAGGCGCCCGGCCAGCCGGCCGAGTTCGGCGGCGTACACCAAGCCCACGGAGACGGCCGCGCCGTGCCGCCAGCGGTAGCGCTCGCGGCGTTCGATGGCGTGGGCCAAAGTGTGTCCGTAGTTGAGGATTTCGCGCAGCGCCGACTCCTTCTCGTCGGCGGCCACCACCCCGGCCTTCACCGCGATCGAGCGGCGGATCAGCTCCGGCAGCACGGTGCCCGAGGGGTCCAGTGCAGCCTCCGGGTCGGCCTCGATGAGGTCCAGGATCGTCGGATCGGCGATGAAACCGGCCTTGACGATCTCCGCCATGCCGGCCACCAGTTCGTTGCGGGGCAGCGTCTCCAGGGTCGCCAGATCGACCAGCACCGCCCGCGGTTGGTGGAACGCGCCGACGAGGTTCTTGCCCGCATCGGTGTTGATCCCGGTCTTGCCGCCCACCGCCGCGTCGACCATGCCGAGCAGCGTGGTCGGGATGTGCACGATCGACACGCCGCGCAGCCAGGTGGCCGCGACGAACCCGGCCACGTCGGTGGCCGCGCCGCCGCCGAGGCTGACCACCGCGTCCTTGCGGTCGATGCCGATGCGGCCCAGTACCTCCCACACGAACCCGACGACGGGCAGGTCCTTGCCGTCCTCGGCATCGGGGATCTCGATGCGGTGCGCGTCGAATCCCTTGTCGGCCAGGAAACTTCGGATGGCCTCGGCGGTCTGGGTGAGCACCGGTTGATGCATGATGGCGATCCGACGCGAGCCGGCGAGCTGTTCGCCGAGTTCGCCGAGCAGACCGGTGCCGATGATCACCGGGTAGGGCGGGTCGACCGCGACGTCGATCGTGACGGGGGCGGTGCTGCTGTCGGTCATTTGCGAACCTCGCTGCGGCGGGCGGCCAGCGCGGCCGGTGTCGCCGGGGTGGGTGGACTGGGTTTGGGATCGGGCTTGGGGTCGGGCTTGCGATCGGACTTGGAATCGGAGGTGGTGCTGGGTTCCTGCCGGGGTTCGGCGGCTGGTGCCGCCGGGGCCAGTTGGGTGGTGCCCGACTGCCGCCAGGGGGCCCGGCGGCGGCGACGCGTGGGCCTGGCGGGCCTGGCCGGTGCGGCCTGTTGCGGATTCTCCAGTCGGGAGGCCAGGTAGCGGACCACCGCGCCGGGGTTGCGCCGGTTGGTGTTCACCCGCATGGTCGCCACCCGGCGATACAGCGGGACGCGTTCGGTCATCAGCTTGCGGAACTTCTCGGCCGGGTCCCCGCCGGCCAGCAGCGGGCGCACGGTGCCGCTGGTGGTGCGCCGAACCCCTTCCGCGGCACTGATTTCCAGATACACCACGGTGTGGCCGGCCAGCGCGTCGCGCACACCGGGGCTGGTGATCGCGCCGCCGCCGAGCGAGAGGACGCCGTCGTGCTCGGCCAGCGCGGTCTTGATGACCTCTTCCTCGATGCGGCGGAATTCGGCCTCGCCGTCGGTGGCGAAGATCTCGGCGATCGGACGGCCGGCGACCTCGACGATCTGAGCGTCGGTATCCAGGAAGGCCGACCCGGTGGCCTTGGCCAGTCGGCGGCCGATCGTGGACTTCCCCGATCCCGGCATTCCGACCAGTACCGCTTTGGGAGCCATCGCCTACACGCCTATCCCGAGGCGGCCGTGGGCGCGCCGCTCGGTTCGTGCTCGGCCACCGCCCGCAGATAAGACTCGATGTTGCGGCGGGTCTCGGTCAGCGAGTCGCCGCCGAACTTCGCCAGCACGGCGCGGGCGAGCACCAGCGCCACCATGGTCTCGGCGACCACGCCGGCCGCGGGGACGGCGCAGACATCGGAGCGCTGGTGGATGGCGACGGCCTCCTCGCCGGTGGTCATGTCCACGGTGGCCAGGGCGCGCGGGACGGTGGAGATCGGTTTCATCGCCGCGCGCACCCGCAGCGCCTGACCGTTGGTCATCCCGCCCTCGAGGCCGCCGGCCCGGTTGGTGCTGCGCAGCACGCCGTCGGGGCCGGGATACATCTCGTCGTGGGCCTGGCTGCCGCGCCGACGCGCGGTGGTGAATCCGTCGCCGATCTCGACGCCCTTGATGGCCTGGATGCCCATCACCGCCGCGGCGAGTTGGCTGTCGAGTCGGTTGTCACCGCTGGTGAACGAACCCAACCCGATCGGCAGGCCCAGCGCGACGACCTCGACGACACCGCCGAGGGTGTCGCCGTCGCGCTTGGCCGCCTCGATCTCGGCGATCATGGACTGCTCGGCGGCGGCGTCGAAGGCCCGGACCCCGCTGGCGTCGATGGCCGCCAGATCCGCGGCCTGCGGCGGGGGCCCGTCGTAGGGCTGCGAGTCGCCGATGGAGATGACGTGGGAGAGCACCTCGACGCCGAGGGCCTGGCGCAGGAATTCGCGCGCCACGGTTCCGGCGGCCACCCGGGCCGCGGTCTCGCGGGCGCTGGCGCGTTCCAGCACGGGCCGGGCGTCGTCGAAGCCGTACTTGAGCATGCCGGCGTAGTCGGCGTGCCCGGGCCGGGGGCGGGTCAGCGGCGCGTTGCGCGCGCCGTCGGCCAGCGCCTCCTCGTCGACCGGGTCGGGCGCCATGACGGTTTCCCACTTGGGCCACTCGGTGTTGCCGATCTCGACGGCCACCGGGCCGCCCAGGGTCACCCCGTGGCGCACGCCCGCCAGGACGGTCACCTGATCTTGCTCGAATTTCATTCGGGCGCCGCGGCCGTAGCCGAGGCGGCGGCGCGCCAGTTGGGCGCCGATATCGGCGGAGGTGACGCGCACACCGGCGACCATGCCCTCCACCACGGCCACCAACGCGCGGCCGTGGGATTCACCGGCAGTGGTCCATCGCAACACGCGTCCCATCTTCCCATGTGGGCGCCCGCAGACGTAATCGCGTCAGGCCAGCGCCACCGCGACCGCGCTGGCCGCACACATCGCCGGGCCGTGCGGCACCACCCGGCGCCGGCGGAGCAGGGCCCAGACCGCGGTCAGCAGCGGGGCGGCGCAGGCCGCCAGCGCCCAGGCGTCGACCCCGAAGGCACCGGTCAGGGCGCCCACCCCGAGTGCCAGCTTCACATCGCCGGCGCCGAGCCCCGCCGGGGCCGCCAGATGGACGAGAACGTAACCGGTGGCCAGGGCCAGCCCGCCGGTCAGCGCTGCCGGTCCGGCGCCGCACGCCGCCGCGACCGCGAGGACGGCCAGCGCCCCGGGCAGGGTGAGCGCGTTGGGCAGTCGGCGCTCAGCCAGGTCATAGGCCGTCAGCGCGGTCAGCCACAGCAGCGTCGCGCCGGCCAGCAGGTAGGACACCTCGGCACGCTAACGCCGGCCCGGGGTGGCCCGGGTGCAGCCGGACCCGGCCCTGTGGACAACCGCGGTCAGTCGAGCGCGGCGGCCATCTGCGCGCGCGGCGCGGGGCGACCGGTGAACTGCTCCACCTGGGCGTAGGCCTGATGCAGCAGCATCTGCAGCCCGCTGACGACGGTGCCGCCGGCGGCCTGGACGGCCGCGGCCAGCGGGGTGGGCCACGGGTCGTAGAGCGCGTCGAGCAGCACCGGCAC
>JAEWRC010000105.1 GCA_023460175.1 Actinomycetes bacterium | reverse complement strand
AGTCGGAACCGGCCAAGCCCGAGGCACCGGTGAAGGGACTGGGCATCGCCGCCGGCGCCCGTCGTCCCGGCGCCAAGAAGGCCCCGGCCGCACCGGCGCCCGCCGCGGCTCCCGAAGCCGCACAGCCGGAGCCGGAGGCCACCCCCGAAGCCGCCCCCGAGCCGCAGGCCAAGGCCGAGCCGGAGCCGGCCAAGGAGCAGCCGCCGGTCAAGGGACTGGGCATGGCGAAGGGCGCACGCCCGCCGGGCAAGCGCTGACCCACGTGAAATTGCTCTCAGGGCTGTGAATCGCACCAAGTCACAGCCCTGAGAGCTTTTTGGTGGGCCGCAGTCGGCAAATTTTAGTTGCACCGGGTGAGACACTGATGGACATGAGCACTTCGCAGTTGCCGTGGCACACCGCCGGCCACGAGAACCGGCAACGCATCTTCACGCAGTCGACCAAGCTGCAGGATGTCCTGTACGAGATCCGTGGGCCCATCCACGATCACGCCGCCCGGCTCGAGAACGAGGGTCACCGGATCCTCAAGCTCAACATCGGCAACCCCGCCCCCTTCGGCTTCGAGGCGCCCGATGTCATCATGCGCGACATCATCCAGGCGCTGCCCACCGCGCAGGGCTACTCCGACTCCAAGGGCATCCTCAGCGCTCGTCGCGCCGTGGTCACCCGCTACGAACTGGTCGAGGGCTTCCCCCGGTTCGACGTCGACGACGTGTTCCTGGGCAACGGCGTCTCCGAGCTCATCACCATGACGCTGCAGGCGCTGCTCGACAACGGCGATCAGGTGCTGATCCCCGCGCCGGACTATCCGCTGTGGACCGCCTCGACCGCGCTGGCCGGCGGCACCCCGGTGCACTACCTGTGCGACGAGACCCAGGGCTGGCAGCCCGACATCGACGACCTCGAATCCAAGATCACCGACCGCACCAAGGCGCTGGTGGTGATCAACCCCAACAACCCGACGGGTGCGGTGTACAGCCGCGAGATCCTCACGCGGATAGCGGATCTGGCGCGCAAGCACCAACTGCTGCTACTGGCCGACGAGATCTACGACAAGATCCTCTACGACGACGCCAAGCACATCAGCCTGGCCAGCGTGGCGCCGGATGTACTGACGCTGACCTTCAACGGCCTGTCCAAGGCCTACCGGGTGGCCGGCTATCGCTCCGGCTGGCTCACCATCACCGGGCCCAAGGAGAACGCCAGCAGCTTCATCGAGGGCATCAGCCTGCTGGCCAACATGCGGCTGTGTCCCAACGTGCCCGCGCAGCACGCGATCCAGGTGGCCCTGGGCGGTCACCAGAGCATCGACGACCTGGTCCTGCCGGGTGGACGGCTGCTGGAGCAGCGCGACGCGGCGTGGAATGCGCTCAACGACATCCCCGGTGTGTCCTGCGTGAAGCCGGCCGGTGCGCTGTATGCGTTCCCCCGACTGGACCCCGAGGTCTACGACATCGCCGACGACGAGCAACTGGTGCTCGATCTGCTGTTGCAGGAGAAGATCCTGGTGACCCAGGGCACCGGGTTCAACTGGCCGGCACCGGATCATCTGCGGATCGTCACGCTGCCCTGGGCGCGTGATCTGACCAGCGCCATCGAACGCCTGGGCAATTTCCTGGCAAGCTACCGTCAGTAGGCGTGGCCCACTCCCACTCGCATTCACACGGCGGCTCCGGCCCCGTCCCGGTAGGTCCGATCGCCGCCAAGATCGTCGTCGGTCTGCTCATCGCGATCGGCATCGGCGTGTTCGCCGGCGGTGTGCTGCTGTGGCCCACTCAGCAGAAGGTCGACATCCCGATGCCGTTCCAGGACGCCACCGGCGGGGCGGTGAGCACCGAGGCGGGCAAGGTCATCTCCAGCACGCTGGGCAACTGCGGCAGCCCGTCGACCGGGCGGGTGTTGACCTCGACGCCGGCGCCCGGCCTGCCCGACGCCGGGCCCTGCGTGCAGGTGCTGATCGCCATCGAGTCCGGCGCCAATGTCGGCGCCAACACGCTGTTGGAGTTCACCCACACCCCCGGTCAGCCCAATCTGGCTGCGGGCGAACATATCCGGATCGTCCGTCAGGTCGACCCGCAGGGCATCACCAGCTACGCCTTCTACGACTACGAGCGCACCTCGCCGCTGATCCTGCTGGCCGCCGCGTTCGCGGTGGTGATCGTCGCGGTCGCGCGGTGGCGCGGCCTGCGGGCGCTCGTCGGGATCGTCGTCGCGTTCGGCATCCTGGTGCTGTTCCTACTCCCCGCCCTGCGCGACGGCGCACCGGCGGTCCCGGTGGCCCTGGTGGCCTCGGCCGCCATCCTGTATGCGGTGCTCTATCTGGCGCACGGGGTCAGCCTGCGCACCAGCGCCGCCTTGCTGGGCACCCTGACCTCGCTGCTGCTGGCCGCGGGATTGTCCTGGGCGGCAATCGAAATGGCGCACCTGACCGGGCTCTCGGAGGACCAGAACAACCAGGTGACCGCCTACCTCGGGCACATCTCGATCACGGGCCTGCTGCTCGCCGGGTTCATCATCGGCTCGCTGGGCGTGCTCAACGACGTGACCGTGGCCCAGTCGGCCACGGTGTTCGAACTGGCCCATGCCAGTGAAAACACCTCGCGCCGAGCCATTTTCACCGGTGCGATGCGGGTGGGTCGCGATCACATCGCCAGCACGGTGTACACGCTGGTGCTGGCCTACGCGGGCAGCTCGCTGCCGCTGCTGCTGTTGTTCAGCGTGGCCAACCGATCGCTGGGCGACGTGCTGACCAGCGAGGCCGTCGCCATCGAGATCGCCCGCTCCGCGGTCGGCGGTATCGCGCTGGCCCTGTCGGTGCCGTTGACGACGGGAATCGCGGCCCTGCTGGCCGTCAGGGCACCAAGTCCTTCTCGTTGAGTTCGGCCGCGGCCAGCGCGGTCGGCAGATCGTCGTGCCGGAACACCGAGGTGACCTCGTCGTGCACCACGTGGAAGGCCGTCGCCTCCACGGTGCCGTCCTCCAGGGTCTGCTCGGCCACGACCGCTCCGTCGTGCACGTACATCCGGCCCACCGTCACGGTGTGCGCGAAGGCCTGGGCCCATTCGGTCAGCGCCGGCACGCCCATGGCCGCGCCGTGGGCGTCGCCGATCTTGATGTCCTCGCTGCTCAGCTGGACCAGCGTCTCGACATCCTTGGCGTTCAGGGCGTCGTGCCAGGCGAGGACGGTAGCGATCTCCGAAGTCGTCATAACAGCAACCTATCTCCTCACAGCGTCATGGCGTCCGACCAGGCGCGCAGCACGTCGGCCTCGCCGAACACCTGGACCGTGGTCTGCTCGACCGGGCGACGCCGGGTCGTGACCAACAGCAACTCGGTGGCGGGTCCGCGCAACGCGACGTCTCCCTTGCCGTGCTCGTGCCGCCAGGTGCCGTCGCGCAGGGTCCATTCGCCGGCCTCGCCCAGCCCCCCGTCGGTGGCGTGCAGATGCACCGATCTGGCGCCCAGCTCGGGCAGCCGCGGGGTCAGCAGGTCGAACCACTCGCTGAGCGCGTCGGCGGCCCACTCCGGCGCCAGCGTGAAGTCGGCGCCGACGGCGATCGCGGCGTCGGCGCGGTGCACCGCGACCTCGTGGGTCCAGCGCCGGACCCACCACGCGGCCGGCTTGGGGCCGCCGAACGTCCAGACCTCGGCGTCGGGGCCGGCCTCGGCCACCGCAGCCAGCAGTACCTGGGCGCCGTCGATCACCCACTGCCGGGCCGCCTCGGGTTCGGTCGGGGGCCTGCCGTCGGGCACCGTCTTGGGATCCGCCGGTCCGTCGAGCCCATTGGCGACGTTGCGGGCGGCCCATCGGATGCCGCGGCCGACGTGGCGGTACAGCTGATTCAGGGTCCACTCCGGGCAGGTGGGCACCGGGGTCTGCAGATCGGCGCCGAACACCACGTCGGCAAAGGCAGTGATCTCGTCGGCGAGTTGCGTTGCGTGGTCCACGCCGTCAGCGTACGAGGCGCCCCAGGCAGTGCACTTGCCAATCGGCGGACTGCCAGCGCGCGACGTCGAGGCAGTTACGGCCGTCGACGATCACCCGCCCGCGCACCACGTCGTCGAGATCGTGCGGGTCGAGGTCGACGAACTCGTTCCATTCGGTGAGCACCAGCACCGCATCGGCCCGCTCGCAGGCCTCGAAGATCGACGTCGAGTAGTTCAGGGTGGGAAAGACCTTGCGGGAGTTCTCCAGCGCCTTGGGGTCGTAGACGTTGACCGTGGCGCCGTTGAGTTGCAGCATGCCGGCGACGTTGAGCGCCGGGGAATCCCGCACGTCGTCGGATTCGGGTTTGAACGCCGCGCCCAGCACCGCGATGTTGGCGCCCAGCAGTGAACCGCCGCACGCGCGGGTGGCCAGTTCCACCATGCGGGTGCGACGTCGCATGTTGATGCTGTCGACCTCGCGCAGGAACGTCAGCGCGTGGTTGGCGCCCAGTTCACCGGCCCGGGCCATGAACGCGCGGATGTCCTTGGGCAGGCAGCCGCCGCCAAATCCCAATCCCGCGTTGAGAAATCGCCGGCCGATGCGCGGATCATAGCCCAGCGCATCGGCCAGCACAGTCACGTCTGCGTCGGCGGCCTCGCACACCTCGGAGATGGCGTTGATGAACGAGATCTTGGTCGCCAGAAAGGCATTGGCCGAGACCTTGACCAGCTCGGCGGTCTGCAGGTCGGTCAACAGGAACGGCACGTCCTCGGCCAGCAGCGGCGCGTACAGCTCCCGGACGGCTGCCTCGGCGCGCACCGAATCCCGTTGCACACCAAGCACGATCCGGTCCGGATGCAGGGTGTCCTGCACGGCGAAGCCCTCGCGCAGGAACTCGGGGTTCCAGGCGATCTCGACGTCCACGGCGGCCGGGGCCAGCGCCTTGGCCCGCTCGACGAGTTCCGCGGAGGTACCCACCGGGACGGTCGACTTGCCCACGATCACCGCGTGCCGCGACAGCCGCGGCACCAGCGTGTCGATGACCGCGTGCACATGCCGCAGGTCGGCGCCCAACTCGCCCTTCTTCTGCGGGGTTCCGACTCCCAGGAAGTGCACGTCGGCGAACTCGGCGGCCTCGTCGTAGTCGGTGGTGAAGCGCAGCCGACCGGCGGCGAGGTTCTCGCTCAGGATCTTTCGCAGTCCGGGCTCGTAGAACGGGATCTCCCCGGCGGCCAGCTTGGCGACCTTGCCGGGGTCGATGTCCACGCCGATGACCTCATGGCCCAGTTCGGCCATCCCGGCGGCGTGGGTGGCACCGAGATATCCCGTGCCGAAGACCGTGCATCGCATGAGGCCTGTCTATGCGGCCCGAATGAGCGCACCGCGTCCGGACGCTGAGCGTCACGCCAACAGCAGGTAACGGATTGGGCGCTCAGTCACCGAACGACGGCCACGGGAAGATGGAATCCCCGCCTCGGCTCGAACCCCGATCCGAACCGCCCCGGGAGCCCGAGTCGCTGCCCGGCCACTTCGGCCGCTGCTGCTTGGGCGGCTCGTAGCTCGGCGGGCTGGACTTCGGCGGGCTGGACTTCGGCGGCTCCCACTTGGGCGGTTCCCACTTCGGCGGTTCCCACTTCGGCGGCTCCCAGCGCGACGGCGGGTCGTACTTGGGTGGGTCATATTTCGGCGGGTCGTACTTGGGTGGGTTGTAGCGCGGGTTGTAGTCGCGCGGCGGATCCCACCGCGGCCGCAGGATGGGCGGCACGATCGACTCCGGCAGCACGATCACCGGCGGCGGGACCACGGGCGCCACCGGCGCGGGCA